>NZ_CADCJB010000014.1 GCF_902801725.1 uncultured Methanobrevibacter sp.
GTAATCTGCAATATTATCGATGTCAACTAATTCCTGTTCTCCGCTTATCATATTTTTGACGGTCACTTTGCCCTCTGCAAGGTCGTTGGCACCTATGATAATAATTTTTTCAACTTTAATCTTGTCTGCATAGTTCATGAGCTTCTTGAATTTTTTGCCGTTTAAATCAACATCCGCTTTGAATCCGTTTTGCCTTAGTGTTTGTGTAATTTCATATGCCTTTACTCTTACGTCTGCTGAAATTGGAGCCACATAAACGTCTAGATGTGAAGGCAATTCTTCCTTGTCGGTAAGCTCTTCAATTGCGTTCATCAGTCTGTCGAAACCTAATGCGAATCCTGTTGATTCCACTTCCTGACCTCCAAAGAGTTTCACGAGGCTGTATGATCCTCCTCCACAGATTTGCTTTTGGGCACCGAGCTCAGGAACATAGATTTCGAATACTATTCCGGTATAGTAGTCAAGGCCTCTTGCAACTCCAAGATTTAGAGTATAGTTTTCAACCTGGAATGCTTCAAGGAGTGAGATTAATTCTTTAAGTTCTTTCAATGCTTCTTTTGGTTCGTCGTAAGGTTCAATCAATTCTTCAACTTCACCAATTATTGATTTGTCTCCAACAAGGTCAATCAATTTTAAGAGGATTTGATTTAATTCGTCATTGTCGATTACCGGCTCGTCTCCGCCCAATGATTCGATTAGAAGGTCTTTGTCTCCCTTGTCGATGACGACCATAATTTCCCTTTGGGTTTCGGTTGAAATTTCGAAGTGCCTGAACAGTCCTCTTATTATGCCGAGGTGGTTTATGTTGACGTCTGCGGTGGTGATTCCCAGTGATTTGATTGCATCTGAGCACAGTGCAATGACTTCAGCCTCTCCCTGAGGGGTTTTGGCACCGATCAGTTCACATCCGAACTGCCAGAATTGTCTGAATCTGCCTTTCTGAGGTCTTTCATATCTGAAACAGCTTCCGTAGTAATAAAGTTTGATAGGTTTTACGGCTGTTTTTTCAAGTTCATTCAAGTATAATCTTGCAACTGGAGCGGTGATTTCTGGCCTTAATGTCAATTCTCTGTCGGACTTATCCTTAAAGTTGTATAATTGATTGACAATTTCCTCTCCAGATTTTGTTGTAAATAAGCTTAATTCTTCAAATAATGGGGTTTTGATTTCTTGATAACCGTAACTTTCAAATACTTTTCGTAAGGTACTTTCTGCCTGTTTTCTTTCACGCATTTCTTCAAATAAAAAGTCTCTTGTACCTCTTGGTCTTGTAAATTCCATTTTTACTCTCCTTGTAAATAATATATTATAATTTAACTATGTATGTACAAAGTTATATAATCTTTGTTAGTCAATTAAATAATATATGAAAATTAAAGGCAGTACAAATGTTGTAGGTTTGATTGGTCACCCTGTGGAACATAGTTTTTCACCGCCAATGCATAATGCGGCTTTTGATGAATTGGGTCTGGATTATGCATATGTCGCTTTCGATGTCAATCCGAATGATTTGAAAACAGCGATTGAAGGAGCCCAATCCTTAAATGTCAGAGGATTTAATGTTACCATTCCCCATAAGGTTAATGTAATGGAATATCTGGACGAACTGGATGAGGTGGCGGAACTGATAGGTGCCGTCAATACAATTGACTTTAAAAGTTTGAAGGGTTATAACACTGATGGGATAGGTGCGGTAAGGGCAATTGAAGAGGTTTCTTCTATTAAAAATAAGAATGTGGTCATTGCCGGTGCAGGCGGAGCGTCAAGGGCGATTTCATTTTACATAGCTAAATACGGCGCTGAAGCAATTACAATTTTAAACAGAAATGAATCAAAAGCTCAAAGCCTGGCAAGCGATGTTTCCAATTCAAATCTGATAGATTCAGTTAATTCAGATTCCATTGGAAAGATTGCAGATTATGTAAATGATGCCGATATCCTAATTGACACCACTCCGTTAGGCATGCATCCCCACGTTGACGATGAACCGATTGTCAGAGCAGAAGAGATGCATGATGATCTGGTTGTATTTGATGCTGTATACAATCCAAATGAAACAGTACTTCTAAAGGAAGCTGTTAAAGCAGGAGCAAAGCCTGTTTATGGAATTAAAATGCTGCTGTATCAGGGCGCTGAAAGCTTTAGGATTTGGACAGGAAGAGATGCTCCAATTGATGTAATGGAACATGCGCTCAATCAATTTTTAGGAAGATAATATGGATTTTATGTTTGACATTTCAGGGCTTGCGGCTGAGGAGGAGAAGTTTTCCAATTCCAAACGGGATGTTTTAAAATTTCTCAAGATTATCGGTGTGGACACCCGTTTCATTTCATACACTCCTGAAAAAATCTATATCAACAACCTGCGATTTTCAAAGTTCTCAAGGACTCGGGAAGCAACATTCAACAGGCAGTATCCTGAAATAGAAATTGTAAGAAACAGCCTTTTTCAAAAAATCTGCGCCAAATCGGCTAAAAAGTTGACATTGGACATAAAGCCAAATTCAAGGATACTGATGGCTGAAGACAATTTCATTTGTGAAGTGTTGCTTGAGCCTTATACTCGTAAATATGGTGTTGAGCTGGTTTATGACGGCGATTATGATTTGATTGTCAATCCTACTGTTTTGGATGATGAAGTCAACAATATCTTTTCAAGTATTTTTGCAGGTGACGGAATAGAGTTTAGAGGCGATTCCAATGAAATTTATCCTCTAATCAATGTGCCTCTGGAATGGATCAATACATTTCTTCAAATGGATGGCCGAAGCAATATAGAAAGGGCTAACAGTAATGACCTTGCCATTTCCTTTTCCAGGTTTCTGGATGATGTGGCTCCACAGTATAAGGAGAATGTCGTTAGTGCTAGCGAGTATATTGCAGATAAAATTAATTCAAAAGCTGAATAGGGATACCTGTTTATCAGTTTTCTTTTTAGGTTCCTCTTCAGAATCCTTTTTGTTTTCTTCTTTTTCTGGAATTTTTTCTTCTGGTTCTGGAACTTCTTCTTTAGGAGGTTCTTCAACAATTTCCTCTTCCGGTTCTGGAACTTCCAATGGGAGGGAATCTTCGATTATCTCTTCTTCAGCTTCAGGAATTTCTTCAGGTGCATTCATCATCTGATTTTGAAGCTCTTCAAATCTTTTGTCACGTTCTTCAACCCTCATTTGAGCCTTTTTCTCTTCCATCTTTTTGATAACTTTTTTAGGTATCTTCTTTTTCCTGAATCGCTTTATTTCGTTTTCCTCCAACTCCAGAAAGTCGGAAATTTCCCATGCGAGCTCATCATTTTCAAACATTATTTCAAGGTAAGGAAACATTGAAATAGCAATGGAATGTGAAATATGCATCTTTTCTGACATCTTTTGAGCTAGGTCATCCCTTAAATTTCTTTTTCCTCTATTTCGGCCCATCAGAGTGAATATTGTTGGGGTCTGTATTTTTGTGAATTTTTTATAGGTTTCCTTTTTGGAACTGCTCACTCCAATTCCCATGAAGTCACTTGCATATTTCCAATATCCGTAATTTCTGCTGTTTTGAGCTCTTCCAAAGTATAAATCAGCTTTAGCAATATTTTCATAAGCCTTTTTGATTTCGTTTTTGTTTGAGTATTCCCTTGGAATGTTTTCTGCAATGTATTCCATAACAAGTGTAGGGTCTTCATCAACTCTTAAAGCCTCTCTTACATGCTGAGGATTTTTGCTTTTCAAAACACCGGTTATTGCATTGAAAATATCTGACCTGTCATCCTTTGTTCTCAGGTCTTCAACATCCTTCGGCTCAAGCACTGTTTCCTTATCGGATAGTGACTGCAGTGTATTTATTGCAGAACGCATGTCTCCATTTGATTTTTTTGCAATTAAATCCAGAGCTTTCGGATTGGCCTTGACTTCTTCTTTTTGAGCTATTTCCTTAAGGGCTTTTCTAATGCTTGGGCTTCTGACTTTAGGCATTTTAATAACTGTACATTTAGGCTTAATGGACTGAAGACGTTTTGAATAAAAATCATTGGCTATCAATATCATAGGATGTTTGGAATTTTTGATTATGTCTCCAATGGCCTTTACGCCTCCACGGTCATTGGTTCCGTGAATTCCGTCTACCTCATCCATTATGATAAGCTTGTATTCGTCACCGAAAAGTGACCTTGAAGAGGATGATTCTCCGATTGTGCTTTTTATCACATCCTGTGAACGCTTGTCACTTGCATTAAGCTCAATATGTTCTGAGAATTCCTTTGCAATAACTAATGCAAGGGTTGTTTTCCCGATTCCTGGAGGTCCGACCAAAAGCAGTGGAGTTTGCGGATTGCCCTTTTTCCAATTGTCAACCCAATCTATGATTATTTTCTTCTCTTTATTGTTACCAACCACTTCATCTAAGGTTTGTGGCCGGTATTTGTCTGTCCATAACATTTCCATACCTTAGATAAATTTGGTTAATAAAGCTTCAAGTTGAATTCTTGGATTTGCTCCTTCCCTTATTCTAAAATCGCAATCTGCTATTGCTTCAATCAAATCAATATAAAAATCAGGTTCCATTTTTCCTTCAGATACTCTTTTGGAAACCTCTGAATAAATTTGGCTGACCATGTCCTCTCCGCTTGTTCCCTGCAGAACCATGGTTTCTCTTAGAATATTCCTTGCACCTAAGAAATCGCCCATCAGTGCTTTGTTAATCATGTTGCCGATGTCTTGAGGTTTTGCTTTTGAAACAACTTCGTATACTGATTCTTCAGTTATTGCTTCTCCTTCGCTTGCAGCTGCCTGCAGGACATTGACTGCCTTACGCATGTCCCCTTCCGCAAAGTAGACTATTGTTTCAAGACCTTTGTCATCAGCTTCAAAGCCTTCATTTTCACAGATGAATCTTAGTCTTTCAGCAATTTCTTCACCTTTTATTGGTGCAAATCTGAATATGGCACATCTTGACTGGATAGGATCAATAATTTTAGAAGAATAGTTACATGAAAGAATAAATGATGCAGTTTTTGTATACATCTCCATTTCACGTCTTAAGGCATGTTGAGCATCTTTTGTCATGTTGTCCACTTCATCCAAAAAGATTATTCTGAATGGGGCGCCAACAGGTTTTAGTCTGCAGAAGTTTTTGATGTTGTTCCTTACGGTTTCAATTCCCCTTGCATCGGATGCGTTCAACTCAAGGAAATTTTGCCTCCAGTATTCGCCAAGGATTGATTTTACAAGTGCCAATGCTGTTGTGGTTTTACCAACACCGGCAGGGCCTGTAAACATCAGGTTAGGCATGCTTCCTTCGCCTACATATTTTTCAAGCCTTGAAATTATCTGTTTTTGTCCTACAATGTCTTCTAATGTTTGCGGTCTATATTTTTCTACCCATGGTCCAGTCATTAAATCACCATTTTCATACTGTAAAATGATATGTTTTTTGTTAATAATTAACTTTTTGTTAATGTTTTTATATTTGAAAATGTTATATATAATTCAATTGAGAGAGTGTATGGAAAGTAATCTCTAAAAAAATCAAGGTGTAAAAAATGAGAGGAACATGGAAACTTAGATTAAGAATGATTCTGACATCTGTACTCATGTTTACAATTGTTTATTTCCTTATTTTTCTTGTAGGACATTATTTGGGAATAAGCAGTTGGAAATTATACGCAGGTGTGAGCTTAGCTATCGTATTTTTACAGTATTGGTTCGGTCCAAGCATTGTCAAACGTTCAATGAATGTAAGACCTTTGTCTGAGACTGAAGCTCCTCATATCCATCAGATGGTTCAGGAATTGGCTGATGCGGCAGGAGTTCCAAAACCTGAAATAGGATTGTCTGAAATCAACATTCCTAATGCATTTGCTTATGGAAGAACAAGCAGAAGCGGACATATTGCAATTACCCGTCCAATTTTGGGTTTGCTTGACCGTGATGAGTTAAAGGCAGTATTAGGTCATGAAATGGGCCATATTAAACATAATGACATGGCTGTAACAGCAGCAGTAAGTGTAATTCCAATGATTTGTTATTATCTTGCACTGTCCTTCATGTTTTCAGGAGATAATGACAACGGTGCGGGAATCATAATAGGAATATTGGGTTATCTATTTTATCTATTGGGTCAGCTATTGGTACTGTTCATTTCAAGAACCCGTGAATACTATGCTGATGCAGCGAGTGTGGAATTCGGTAACCGTCCGGCAGCTTTGGTTTCAGCCCTTTATAAGCTATCATATGGCGCTTCAAGATGCAGCAAAGAAACAATCGATGAAGTCAATACCAACAGGGCATTCTTTGTGAATGATGTTAATAATGCACAGCATGATATCAACGACTTCCAGCAAATCGACTTTGACGGTGACGGAAGAATATCTGATGAGGAATTGAGAAAACTTGCAAATTCCGAAATTAAAATTTCAAAAACAAATGGAATTATGGAATTGCTGTCCACTCACCCTGATTCCTTAAAAAGAGTAAAAAGATTGGCAGAAATGGAAGTTTAGGTGTAATTATGAAAATGATTTTGGATGAACGTGGCAAAAAGTATATCTTGAAGCCTGGTCAGGAATTTCAAAGCGATTTGGGAATAGTCAAGGCGGAAGTTTTGGATGATGCTGAAATTGGTGACGAGGTGAAAAGCCATCTTGACCACACATTTAAAATCGTAAAACCTAATATCAATGATTTCATTGACCTGATGGATCGAAGATGTTCAATTCTGATTCAAAAGGATATCGGCCAGGTATTGGCTCATACGGGTTTGGGTGCAGGTTCAAGGGTTGTCGATGCCGGAACTGGTGCCGGAGCCATTGCACTTAATTTTGGAAATGTCGTCGGACCTGATGGTAGGGTCTTTACTTATGAAATACGTGAGGACTTTGCTGAAGTCGCCCGCAAAAATATTGAAAACTTTGGAATTGAAAACATTGAAGTCAAGAATCAGAATATTAAGGATGGAATCGATGAGGATAACCTTGATTTGATTTTCCTAGATTTGCCTAAGCCGTTTGAAATATTTGAAGAAGTAATGGATTCTTTAAATGTTGGCGGATGGCTTGCTGTTTACGCCCCATATATTGACCAAGCTGAAATTTCATATCGTATAGCCAAAAAATTAGGTTTTTATGATATTGAGATAATTGAACTTTTGGAACGTGGATTGGAAGTTCGAACTCAAGGCGTTAGGCCTAAAACACGTATGGTTGGCCATAGTGGATATCTGATGTTTGCAAGAAAATTATAATTTCTTTTAACTTATCCACTCATCTCTTTTTTTATTTCTTTAAAAGCCTGTGAAGCTTCCGGAATTGGGAACAGAGGGTAAATGTGAAACAGTCCAGGACCTGTGATTAATCTTGCTTCTACACCTTTGCTTTTAAGGTCTTCATAGTATTTTTTTATGTCTTTGTAAAATATTTCGTTGTCTCCTGCAAAGATTAGCGTTTTTGGTAGATTAGTGTTGTCTCCAAAAATAGGACTGACCCTATAATCCGTAGTATCCAAATCTCCCGCCCAGGATTTTCCGATTTCCCTAAGACCAATTTCTCCTAAAATCGGATCATTTTCACTGTCATATGGGGGGTTGCTCATTGAAATGTCTACCCATGGTGAAAATACGATGATATTGGATGGCTGCGGCAAATCAATTGATTTTAAGTATTGGCAGAATGATAAAACAAATCCTCCTCCTGCCGAGTCGCCCATCAATGTGATGTTTTGATGTGTTTGAATCAGTTTTTTGTAAAATTCGGTAATCCTCTCAAAAGTTTCCATTGATTTATGCAAAGGAGCGAGTGGGTAAACGGGTGCAAGTACATATGCATTCAATTTCCTTGATAGTAAATAGCAGAATAAGTAATGCTGCCAATTTATTTCATTTACATATGCGCCGCCATGTACGTATACGATTATATTTTTGGAATTTTCATCTCCAAAAGTAAAGACTTTCATGCCGTCAAAGTCTGTGCTTTTGAAAATGCTTTTTACGGGTTTCTCATTAATTTTTGATTTTTCCGCTAAAAACTTATTTATCATCTCCTGATTGTCCATATAATCAGGTTTTGTCATATTTAAGATGGTTTCGGCAAATTTTGAAATTAATGATTTTTGGCTCATCCGTATTCTCCAAATAAAGTGCTGCTGTCAATAAGATGTTTGTAAAAAAAGAATTAAATAGGAATAATGAAAATTATTCCATAAATATTGCAGGTTTGTAAGGCATTGCATTTTTTGCCTTATTTTGCGGATCATATGAGTCATCGGTGTGAACAATAACTTCATTTCCACATTCTTCCTTAATGTAGTCAAGCGCATCGCTGAGAATTTCCTCCTCATTGATTTTTCCGATGTATCTTGTTTTGGTTATTTCTTTACCGATTTTTTTAGCCACCATAGCTATTTCCTTTTTGTCATCGTAAATGTTGGCTCCAATGGCTCTTCCCATAATTTGACCGATGTCAGGCTTTCCGACTTCATCTGCTATTTTGTATAAATCCCATTTCCAGTCAGGAGCAAGATAGATATGGATCTTTTCAACTTCATCTCCGACCATTTGCTTGATGTGTGCAATGTCCTTGATGATGTTTTCAACTAGCTCTTCTGATTTTTCAATTTCTGGATTTACTAATGATTCGTCATATTCAGGCCAGCTTGCTTCACTTACAAATCCTTCTCCACCATAAGCGGACCATAATTCCTCTGAAGTATGAGGGGTGAACGGTGCAAGGAGTCTTATCCAGTTTTCAAGCACTGTTGATAAAACATAAATAATTGCAGGGTCCTGTGAGTCAATTAAATGTTTAATTCTGTATAGATAGTGGTCTACATCTTTTTTAAGTAAGAATAATGAGTCCTGTAAAGCTTGTCTGGTTTGGAATACTTCTAAAGCTTCAGTAGCGTTTTTAACATGTTGGTTCAATTGGCTTAGCATCCATATATCGATTGTTCTTGTAAGTTCGACTTTTTCAATATTGCTCAAGTCCAATGGGGAACCTTTTATCTCTTCAATTTTTGCTGCAAATTCTCTAAACCATTCAAGTCTTCTTTTGGTTCCTAAAACTTCTTTTTCTCTCCAATCGAAATCTTGCCATGGTTCTGCAGAAGCCATCAGGAATAATCTCACTACGTCAGCGGTATAATCACGAATTGCATCTTTTAAAAGGATAACATTACCTTTTGAAGATGACATTTTATTTCCTTCCAAAAGACCCATACCGAATACAACGGTTCCTTTAGGCCATTTTTCCTTTGGATAGATTGCACTGTGGGCAAACATTAAAAAACTTAAGTGGTTTCCAACAAGGTCTTTAGCGGATAATCTCCAGTCAAGAGGATACCAGTAGTTAAATTCGTCCTGAATTTCCTTGACCTTTTCGGCAGGCACGGTAATGTCCCCGGAATCCTTATTCAAAAGCACCTTGTCAAAGAATGCAAGATTCAAATCATCCGGATTCATATCTCTTAGGTATTTGGCTATTGAATAGTAAGACATGTAGATTGTAGAATCTGTTAAAGGTTCAATAAGCCATTGGTCGTCCCAAGGGAGTCTGGTTCCAAGTCCAACTTTTCTGGAACATGCCCAGTCATCTAACCAGTTGATGTAATACTCGAAGTTATTTTTAATTTCTTTTGGAATGACTGTTTCGCCTTCAAGAACTTCCAAAGTTTTCTCAGTCCATTCCTCATTACCGTATTTCATGAACCATTGGTCATCCATAATCTTGACAACACAGTTGTTTCCGCATCTGCACACTATTGGCCTTTCAGCGAAATCGTACATGATTGTGGCCATGTTTTCAGAAATTAATTTTTCTTTTAACTCTTCACGGGCAAATCTGACTTTCATTCCTCCAAAATCAGGTATGGATTCGATGATTGTACCTTTACTGTGCTGCTGTTTGTAGAGTTCATTGGTTGCTTCGTGGAGTTTTTCATCGTTCTGGTCGGTGATTCCTAAGCGTTCAATGATGTCAGCAGCAGGAATTTCGCCATAGCCTTTAAGGGTACATACAGGAATAGGTTCGACATTTTCTATAATTCCCTCTAAATTATATTTTCCTATCAATTCAGCATTGTTTTTTAAGTCTTTTAGGGCAATGTAGTCTGCCGGTGCATCAGCAGGTTCTGAAAATACGACTCCACTTCCGTAGGATGCACTTACAAAGCTTGCAGGGAAAATTGGCAATTCATCACCGGTAAATGGATTGGTTGCCATTTTACCAATCAATTCGTTGGGATCAATTTCGGAAATAATTTTCAAATCTTTGATTTGGTGTTGCAAATTGTAGTGAGCTTCTTTTGTAATTACCCAGTTTTCGCCTTCTGCATCAACAAGAACATATTCGACATCAGGGTTTAGCCAGATGTTGGTTGCTCCGACGATTGTTTCGGGTCTGAGTGTTGCGGTAACCAAAATTTTATCTCCAATTGGGAATTTCAAGAGAGTTAATTCATTGACGCCTACTCCTTCACCTTCAAGTAAATCATGGTCTCCTACAGGGTTGTCACAGTTTGGACAGTATTTTACTGGGTGTTCTCCCCTTTCAACTAATCCTTTTTCATGCAAAGTTGTAATCTGCCATTCGATGAATTTTTTATAGGTCGGGTCGATTGTTCTGAATTCCCTTCTCCAATCGATTGAATATCCCATTTCTTCCATTACTTCATGGTATTCAGTAGAAAAGTATTTTACAATGAATTCAGGGTCTTCCAGTTTTGGTAAAGTTTCTTTTGGAACTCCATGAACTCTTTCATACAAATCAAGAGTCCAGGGATCTTTTCTTTTAATCCTATCGGCGATACCAATAACAGGAGCACCAGTTACGTGCCATGCCATTGGGAATAATACATTGTAACCTTCCATTCTTTTAAATCTGGCATATACATCAGGTACTGTGTATGTACGACCATGACCTATATGCATTGCTCCACTAGGGTATGGGAAAGCTACTGTAAGAAATAGTTTTTCTCTCTCGTCCGGGTTTGATTCAAATAATTTTGCATCTGCCCATTTTTTCTGCCATTTTTTCTCGATATTTTCGCTCACTAAATCACCATTATAATATTGTTTTTTCAGGACTTTCAGGAACTTTACTTTTGTGTTCGCTCCTAATGACTTTTGCAATAATCATATCAACATCATCAATTGAAATATCTAATTTTTGAGCTATTTCAGTATTCTTCATGTCTTTTTCAGTATAAAGATATAGAATTTCATCAAGCAAAGCATAGCTCATTCCGATTTCATCCTCGTCAGTTTGATTTTCCCATAAGCCTGCGCGAGGAGGTTTATTGAGTATTTCTTCGGAAATATTCAGACTTTCACTTAATTTAAAAACTTCGCTTTTGTATAAATCTCCAATTGGTTCCATATCACATGCGCCATCTCCATGTTTTGTAAAATAACCAATTAGAATCTCACTTTTATTACCTGTTCCAATAACGAGGTAATTCTTGAAATTTGCATAATAATAAAGGGTTGACATTCTAATTCTGGCTTTCAGGTTTCCGATAGCCAAATTGTCATTGTCAAGTTGTGTAACGGATAAAAATTCATTTAATATGCTGTCAATAGCTATTTCTTTATAATCAATTCCTAAATGCTGTGCTATTTGGATTCCATGAATTTTATCTTCGGTCGGTGTTGTGCTGGATGGCATAACGATTCCAAAGACTCTGTCAGGTCCAACAGCTTCACATGCAAGGTATGCTACTAGGGTGGAGTCAATTCCTCCACTAAGGCCGATAGCTATTCCATCGCTGTTTGCCTCACTGACTTTAGATTTTATGAATTCAACAATGTCGGACTTTGTTTTTTCTAAATCTATTTTTGGAATTTCGCTCAAAATTTCACCAATCTTTATCGTTTATACAGTAATTAATATGTAGTTATTAATTTATATAATATTGTATGTCAAATGTAAATCTTATGTGTGAAAAATCATTTTCCGAAGCTGACCAGAAAATAGTTGACAGGCTTATGGAGCTTCAGCAGGCATTGATTGAGGGGGATTTGGACAAATTGGATGGGATGATTTTGGATGTGGATGATTTCATTAATGTGATTGGAAAATATCAGTCTAAAAGTGAATTCATATCTCAGATAAGAGATGACACATTAACATATTCAAATTTCGATATACTTAATCCTACTGTATTGTTTGACGGAGATAATTCCGCTTCCTTGATAGCCAATATAAGGATGTCTGTTGAAATTAATGGGAAGGAACTCAGAGTCATATCCAATTCAGTTGTCGGTTTTGAAAAAATCGACGGAAAATGGAATATCTGCAAATGGGAAAACTAATCTTTTTTGCTTAAAATTTCGGTCAAATCATCAATTTTTTTATTCATGGCTTCAGTATTTTCTTTGAGTTGCTTAATTTCATCTTTTAAATCTTTGTTTTCATCTTTAACCATTTCTATATGTTTACGCAAGGTACTTCTGGTTTCTTCTTCTGGTTGGCGCATGTATAATGCAGACATTGCCGCTGTAAAAACGCTGATGAACAAAACTCCAATTACGATTGTGAGCATTCCGATTACTCTTCCTGCGCTTGTTTGGGGTGTAAAATCCCCATATCCTACGCCGGTAATTGTTACCAGATTATACCAGAATGAATCAAAGACGGACTTAAAGGATTCGTCCAGAATAACTAGGATGATTGAAGATATTACCATATAGACTACTAATATGACTGTTAATGTTCTAAGCAATTGATTTTCCACGAAATAGTTGAATGAATAGACATTGGTCTTTTTTATATTTACTACCCTGATTACCTGGAAGAATTGTATTATTCTAAATGCTCTGAATAATGTCAGATATCTCAGGAATATGAAATTGAATGGAATAATTGAGATAATATCTATTATATGCTCTTTTAAAAATTCTGATTTGCTGCAATCCCTGTCTTTATATTCAAAAAGCAGATTAATTCCAAGCAGGATACAAACGAACAAATCAAAGTATGCCATGAATGCTATATCATTAGCCGGCAAGTTAAAAATACTAATCGCTACAATGAAAATTAAATCTATTACGATTAGCAATATTAAAAGCAGATTTTTAAATTCCACTAATTTTTCATTTTGGGTAATGTCTTGAATGTCCATATTATTTTCCATATTTTTTGTTATTATTTTTCAAATTTTTTGTTAATATATTTTGGCAGAGTCTGTCATTTCATGATATATTTAAATTGTAAAATAAATAAAACAATTAATGACAATGATTAATATCAATTTAATTAAAAACAATTTTTAAACTGTAAACTGTTGAATATTGTAGATTGAGGATTAAAAACTAATCGTATGCTATTTTTTGCATTAATGAATACTCATGTCTTCAAGGTTGGGTTTTCAAGAGAGATAAGGAAATGACAATATGGATTTGAATAACAATCAAGATGAATCAATGAAAGAAAGATTAAGAAGAATGTTTTCATTATCGGAGGATTCGGCGTCAAATGAAGAGATCCGTAGCCGTCTTCTTGATGGTGGAAAGGTAACCGGAACAAATATGTGCGTACTTGTATGTGCGATGATAATTGCTTCTGTCGGACTTAATATGAGTTCAACTGCAGTGATTATCGGTGCAATGCTGATTTCACCAATTATGGGAAGTATTCTTGCTTCTGCATATGCAAGCGTAGCCACTGATTATCCTTTGCTTAAAAAGCATTTGTTGGGTTTTGGTGTGCAGATTGCAATCAGTGTCACTGCTGCGGCAATTTATTTTCTTTTATCTCCAGTTAAAGAGCCAACAGTAGAATTGCTTGCAAGAACATCTCCAACATTTTATGATGTACTTATCGCCTTTTTTGGAGGGCTTGCAGGAATTATCGGACAAACAAGGCAGGATAAAACAAGCACTGTTATTCCTGGTGTTGCAATTGCAACTGCACTGATGCCACCGCTATGTACCTGTGGATATGCAATTGCAAACGGCAGATTGGATATGCTCATTGGGGCAGCGTATCTGTTTATTCTAAACTCATATTTCATTTTCCTGTCTGGAAGCATGATTTTGAGTATTTTGAAAATCCCTAAAACCAGGGAATTGACTGAAAAAGAATGGAAAAGACGCCGTTGGAGAATGTTTAGAAATACAATCATCATTATGATTCCAAGTATAGTTGCAGTTTATTATATGGTAATTTAATTGGTGTCAAAAAAATAGAAGGGGGTCTGCAACGCTTCCTTGATTTTATTCTTTTTTTTGTGTAGATTTGTTGCTTTATTAATGCTATTGGTGTTACTACGAGGATTTAAAAAAATAATAGTTGAGGAAAATTATTTTCCTCATAATTTCAGCCCTATTTTAAAACATATTTCTTGATGCCTATAATACTTAGTATTAAGGCTATTAAATAGCCTATTAAAGAAATTAAAGGCATGTCAAATACCATAGGTCCAAATGAAACGACTGAAGATCCGATAATAAGTGCGGATATCAATGCGATAATTGAAACTTTGTCGGTAATGTCAACTTCGAATCTGAATTGAAGTTCTTCATTATCGATTTTATGAATTGTTCTTGTTAGAAGTTTCGGCAAGGCTTGAAGCATATGTTCATATAGAATAAGATTGCTTTTCTTGCCTCTTAAGAACTCTTTAGGACTAACTCTTTTTTTGGCTATTTGCTGGGCAACAGGTTTGACTGATGAGAAAACATCGATTTCAGGGTCAAGATTGTGTGCAATAGCTTCAATCATTGAGAGACCTCTCGCCATTGTAACGACTTCATTTGGAAGTATGACTCCATATTCCTGCATAAGGTTTAGAAGTGCTTCTAAAACTCCATCGAAACGATTGAGTGTCACTCCGAAATATCTTCCGAACAGATCATTCAAGTCCCTTCTTAAGCCGCTTGTGTCTATGTCGTAATCCAATATGTCCATGTACATCAATTGATTTATCAGTCCGTCAACATCCTGGTCTACAAACAATACCATTACTTCGGAAAGGTCACGTTTGAATTTCTCATCAAAGAATCCCATCATACCTAAATCAAGATAACAAACGACATTATCCTCTAAAATCAT
This sequence comes from uncultured Methanobrevibacter sp., assembly GCF_902801725.1. Classification (GTDB taxonomy): domain Archaea; phylum Methanobacteriota; class Methanobacteria; order Methanobacteriales; family Methanobacteriaceae; genus Methanocatella. Next base: position 15,020 of record NZ_CADCJB010000014.1, read on the forward strand.
TATATTTCCTGGATGTGGATCTCCATGGAAAAATCCGTCAATGAACAGCTGTTGAAGATATGAATCCAGAACACTTTTTGCTAAAAACTTTTTGTCGAATTCATCGCTGGTACTTGCATAGACATCATTCAGTTTTACACCATCAATGAATTCCATTGTTAAAACTTTTGATGTACAGTATTTTTCGTAGGTGGCTGGAATGTGGATATTTGGATTGTCAACAAAATTCATTTCAATGCGTTGCATATTCATGAATTCGTTATTGTAATCTATTTCCTTGTGGATTGAACGGTCAAATTCTTCCATGATTCCAGGCAGGTTCAATTTTCTAAGATTTGAATTCCATCTGTCAGCACGGTTGGCGACATATTTCATAATCCTTAAATCGAGATCGATTTTATCAGTTATGCCTTCTTTTTGAATTTTAACTGCTACTCTTTCACCAGTTATTAATTCAGCTTCATGTACCTGACCTATTGATGCTGTTGCTAAATGTTCATGTTTGAAATCAGCGAACAATTCATCAATATTTCCGTTGAGTTCTCTTTCAACAATTGCTTTAACTTCCTCATATGTTATTGCGGGATTGTCATCCTGCAGGTTAGCGAGCTCGTCTGCAATTTTTTCACCTACAACGTCAGGTCTTGTACTTAATAGCTGACCTAACTTAATGAAGGTGGTTCCCAATTCCTGAAGCATCAATCTTAATTTGACGGGAATTTCATCATCCAATAAAAGGTCATGGGCATCTTCATCGTCTTTTGGACGTATTTTGCTTTTTGCAGTTTGACCTAAAATTTTATCGAAGCCATATTTTTTTAGGGCTGCTCTAATTTCACGTAAACGTTCTTTAGTTTCCTTATCCATTATATCACATTATTAATTTTGATTTTCAATAACTTCTGATGCTAAAAAGCTTATTCCTTGCATGATTAAACATATTCCAACGATAATTGCAGTGTATAAAGGTTGTGCAATTGAAAATGTTGCTAAAAACACTGCTATGATACCTAGAATTAATATTAGTACTGATTTTACTCTTGATATTTTGTCTGGTCCAAAAATAATGCCTGTAATACCAACAAATATTAATATAAATGCAATTAAGTAAAATAAATATCCGACAAGGAAAGATAGTGCATCAATTTTGTAAATAAACAATAATCCTAACAGCATTGCAAACATTCCGAGCAATATATTAATTGCTGAAACATGTGTCATCATGCTCCATACAGAAAATCCGTCAATGATAGAAGCAAATCCGAATGCAATTAGACATATTCCGGCAATCCATGAAACTGCTTCTGCACTATACATTGGATAGATTGTAAAAATAAAACCCAATATTATAAACAAAATTCCTAACACTTTCTTATAGGTCATGATTATTCACCTATATAAATCTTTGTTGATAATCTTATTTATAATTTAAAATGGAATGATGATTTGTATTGTTATTTATTTTTTAATTAAATCTTTAAATTCTTGAATTTCTGTTTTTAGGTCCTTGATTTCTTTTTTCAGTTCGGTATTTTCATTTTGTATATTGTCTAAATCCGATTTGATATCTTTTAAAGTGATATTGTTGATGTCCTTTTCAAGAAGCCGATTTGTTAAAAATGACGATATTGCTGCTGTGGTTAGGGAAAATACAAATACTCCGGTAATTATCAGGCAGATGGAAATTACTTTTTCTGTAACTGTTGTAGGAACGACATCACCGTAACCTACTGTTGCCAGGGTCACGATTACAAAGTAGAAATAATCAAAAAGATTATATGATGAGCCAAAAGTATACAGTAGGGCGGTAAAGATAAGTACAGTCACAAATACTCCCATTGATATTATATGCAAATTGCTCCTTTTCACGAAATTTTCCAGACCGTCAAAGAACTTGTCAAACAATAGCAGAATCCTAAGCAATTTTAAAAGTCTTAAATATCTCAAAAATCTAATTCCAGGAATAATTACTGGTAGTAAAACTTCAAAAGGTATGGATGCAATTAGTGAGGCCCAAGTGCTGGGTTTTTTTAAAAAAGCTGATTTTGGTTGTGATTTGTATAGGTCATTTACCCAATCAATTAGAAGGAATATACAAACAAAAAGGTCAAAGTTTAATATGGCAAATTGGATATTGCTTGGTATTGGGGTAAATATTGACAGTGAAATCAATATGATATCAATTATTATCAATGCATCCAATGCTTTATTTGCAAAATAACTTAATTTCATTGTTTCACCTTACTGTTATTTCTGATTAAGACGCTGTAGCGTGAAAGGCATTATTTTTTTTTGGCTTTGTTAAAGAGATGTTTTAATAAGATATAATATACAATAGCAAATGTAACTTCTCCAATCAATATTCCCAGTAAAACACAAACTCCATGTTTAAATATTGGTGCTAATAATGTTACTATTCCAATTTCATAGATAATAATGCCTATTGTAAAAGATAATTCATAATAGCTTTTTCCCATTCCGTCAAGCATTTTTCCAGACATTACTGAAACCTCATTGAATGGAATAATCACAATGGCTGCAAGTGCAATGTAGAATACTGATTCGGATGCACCTGTAACAGAAAACAGTGCAAAACCATAATCTCTGATAAAGAAGAATATTACTGTTGAAATTAATGCAATTAAGATAGACTTTTTAAGCACATAATGATACAGGTCTTCCAATTCATCAATTCTATGGGCTCCGTATAAATGTCCACAGACACTTATCAATCCTCTACCAAATGCCTTTTGGGGGGATATTAGTATAGATTCGATTCTTGATGCAGTTGAATAAAGCAATACACCGATTTGACCAAGCTGTAGGATTAATATCTTATTGAAGAATAGCATGGAAATACACCACAGACTATCTATTAAAAAGTTTGGAATAGCTACGAGGAAGATGTCATAAACAATTCCTGGTTTGAAGTATCTGAAATTTAGTGGAACTTCTGATTTTCCGCTCATGTACCAGTATAGTAAATAAACGGCAGTAATTCCGGAAGACAGTATTGTTGCATATGAAACACCGCTGACTCCCAATCCTAAAACAAAAATAAATATAGGATCCAAGATTAAATTTAGGACATTTGTTAAAATAAGTAATTTTGTGGGTGTTTTCGAATTTCCTTCAGCTTGAAGTGTGCTTGCAAAGAAATTGGAAAATATAAAAACAAATGGACATAAAAATATTGGAGTTAAATACTGCATCGACAAGTCCATTGAAGATGTTGCGCCCATATAAATCAGAATATATTTTAAAAATAATGTAGACAGCATAATAAGTAATCCGAGTATTAATCCCGCTGCGATACCATGCAAAATCGAATTATAAGAATCTACGTAATCGTCATCGCCTATTTCCCTTGACATTATGGAATTGGTTCCAACGCCGATGGCCTTTCCAAAGTTTATAATCAATGTAACTAATGGCACTGCCACTCCTATTGCAAAAAATGATTCTGGATTCATTTGGGATACCCAAAATACATCAATAAATGAATATCCTGCTTCAAAAAGTGTGAGAATGAGTAATGGTCTAGTAAATTGCCAAAAAACTTTTTTGGGATCGGAATTAAAATCTACATTATCAACCATATAATTATTTTGTTTAATTTGGTATATAATTTATATCATTATTTTTTGGTGTATTTGCTAAAATTAAATAAATTCCTAAGATTAATACTAAATTCTTATACTGGATAATATTTGAAAAAATTTGTAACAATTAGGTTTTCAGAAATTACGATGTTCGCCAGAATATTCAAAAATTATATATCATTCTCATTTGAAATCTATTAATTAGTTTAGAATAATTGGTTAAAATTGTATAATTTTAGTGTTATAATTAAAAAAGTTATTGGGATGATAGTGTGAAGAAAACAAAAGTCATATGTACCATAGGTCCGGCATCCGATTCGGTCGAAGTTATGGGCAAAATGGTCAATGCTGGTATGAACTGCGCGCGCATTAATCTCAGCCATGCTACGAAAGAGGAAATATTAAAAACAATAAATATTGTTCGTGAAGTGCGTAAAGTATCTAATTTGCCTGTAGCAATCATGTATGATACTAAAGGGCCGGAATTTAGAACTTTAAAATTTAAGGATGGGGGCGTGACTCTTAAACAGGGAGATACCATTAAAATGAGTAAAAGTTGCGTTCAGGGAAATGAGAATGAATTTGGAGTCAACCACAGTGATGCAATTGATTTTATAAAAGTGGGGGACAAGGTACTCATTGATAATGCTCTGTTTGAATTGGAAGTCATTGGCAAAGAAGATGATTATGTTCTATTGAAGGCTTTAGGAGAGGGCAAAATCCAAAATCACAAAACTATCAATGTTCCTGGTGTCAATTTGAAATTGAATTTCATGAGTGACATGGATAAACAAGACATTACTTTTGCAGCACAGCATTCATGTGATTATCTGGCATTGTCATTTGTAAATACACGGGAAGACGTGATTGAAGCCAGGGAAATAGTCGAAAAAGCGGGAGGAGACGCCCTAATTATTTCAAAAATAGAAAGTCCTACTGGAATTGAAAATATAGATGATATAATTGAAGAATCCGATGGAATTATGGTTGCTCGTGGAGATTTGGGTGTGGAACTTCCAATTGAAGAGCTGCCGATGTTTCAAAAGAGTATTATTAAAAAATGCCGACAAAAAGGTAGATTCGCCATTGTTGCCACTGAAATGCTTGCTTCCATGTATGAAAGTCCAAGACCGACAAGGGCGGAAGTATCTGATGTGGCTAATGCTATATTGGATGGAACTGACTGTGTAATGTTGTCTGGAGAAACAACCATTGGTAAGTATCCTGTATCTGCTGTTGAAATAATGGGCAAAATCTGTGAATATGTTGAGTCAACAATTGATTATTCAAAGCATGTCTCATACAAGGGAACAATTGGCATAAGCGATACAATAGCCAAACTGGTCACCGAAGCTGCTGAATATACTGATATCAAAGTAATTGTCACGACAACAATGACGGGGTTCACGGCACGTAAAATCAGTAATCTAAGGCCTAATGCAACAATACTTGCTTGCTGCCCGTCCAAGCATATTGCGGAGAAAGTCGTTTTGAACTTTGGTGTTAAGCCGGTAATCACTGACATTTATAAAGCTACTGATAAGATGGTCGAAAATGCAAGAGAAATGGCCAAAAAAGAATTTAATTTGAAAAAAGGGGATTTAATAATAATAACTGGAGGATTTCCAATAGGAGAATCAAGAAAAACAAACTATTTAAGGATTATGGAAATATAACTGTACGATAATAGGATTTGTTCTTTAAATCCTTTAAAAAATTAGATTATATTTTACAATTAAAAGTTAATTTTGGTTGGTATATTAAAATGTTAGCATTTAAATATCAATAATGTTATAAAATTATATGGTGATAATTTTGTTAGAAGCATATTTGCCTTTTATTGGGCTAATTATATTTGGAAATATTGAAAACCTAATTCTAGCATCACAGGGTGTTGTTCAAGGTGTAGATGTTAAAGTATTGGGTGCATTAAGTGTACTTGTGGTTATAATATGGTTGGTTATTGGAACTGTTGCTACAGAGGTTGCAATTCAATATTCAAGTTATATCACATTTATAGGTGGTCTTGCAATAGTCATATTAGGTATTCAAGCAATACGCGAAGCTGTCAAAAATATTAAAGCCAAAAAAAGGGAGGAGCACCATGGTTAATTTAAAAGACTATGCTCCATTTACCGGATTGCTTATTTTTGGAAACATAGAAAACTTAATCCTTGCATCACAAGGTGCAGTTGCACATGTAGATCCATTCATTTTAGGCGGATTAAGTTTAGTTGCAGTAATCATATGGTTATTGCTTGGTGCATTCGGAACAAAAATGGCTATCAAATATGCTGACTATATTGAAATATTCGGTGGAGTAGCTATTATTATTTTAGGTTTCCAATCAATGATTGAAGCTATGGGAATAACTCTTTTCCCTTAAACTTTTTTTTTTAATTTTTACTATTTTTTTTAAAGGAGTTTAATCTCTATTTTTTACTGGGTCTAATTTGGTAAGCGCTGCTGAAAGTCCAACTACAATAATCATAATGATTATGGAAACTGTTATATTAAAGGGGTTTTTATCGTTAATTAATTCTAAAACTCCAAATGCCCAAACTACAATCAAAAGTATAGGTAATAAATATTTTATTGTAAAAATCCATGTTTTTCCAACTTTAAAAGTTGATAATTCATTCAGCACAGGCATAACTTTTTCAACCCCATAAAACCATCCAAAGATTATTGCCTGAATGCCAATCATAATCATTATTCCGAAATTATTCACAAACCCGTCCACGATTTCCACTAAATAACTGCTGATTCCTGTTGAAAAAATAACTGTGCCTACACATGCAACAATTGTAAGGATGGTAACTCCTTTTTTCCTGTTCCATCCAAATTTTTCACACAAAGATGAAAGCAAAGGTTCAAATAGTGCTAAAGAAGATGTAAATCCCGCAAACAATATTGATATGAATAATAGAGGAGCAATGACATGTCCAATTACACCCATTGTATTGAATATCTGAGGGAAGACGATAAATACTAATCCTGTGCCTTCACTAATTAATTCATTCATAGGCACTGAAGATGTTAAAGACATATATCCGAGTATTGAAAATACTCCAAATGCTACGAAAATCTCATATAATGAATTTGTAATAACCACAATCAATACTTCATCTACTAATTTTGTATTTTTTGGCAGATAACTTGCATATGTATATACCATTGCCTGACCAATGCTTAATGAAAATAGGGTTTGCCCGAACGCTGCAAGCCAAACATTAATATTAAAAAGTGCCGACCAATCGGGAGTAAGCAATGTGGTTATTCCAAGATGAAATCCCGGTAATGTAAAAGCATAAACAAAAATAGCAATCATGATTATGAATAATAATGGCATTAAAATGCGGGATATTTTACCAATTCCTTTATCCACATCTTTAATGGACACAATCCAAAAGAATGCCCATAACAGTAATGTACAAATTAATGTGGGAAATATCAGTGTGGTGGCTGATGCTAAATTCGAACTTCCTCCAACGTGATTTGTAAAAAAGGCTGTTGGGTCATTTCCCCATCCGAAATTGAAACTGTTTAAAAGGTATACAAAGTCCCAGCCTAAAATGACCATATAGTAAATCACAACAATGAATACAAATAAAACTAGAATCCAAGCTATAATTTCGAATTCAGGACGAATGCTGTGCATTAAATTAGAAAAACTTTTCTTATAACTAAATCCCAACCCATACTCTAAAATTAGAAAGGGAATTCCCATTATTAGGATTGCAATTATGTAAGGTATAAAAAACGACCCTCCACCATTGGAATACAGTACATAACTGAATCGCCAGATATTTCCTATTCCTATTGTTAGGCCTATCATGGCCATTATGAATGTAAATACTGAGTTCCATTGGGAATTTTTGTTCATTATTATCCTCGTTAATGTTAGTTGCTATTAGTAATCAAAAATATTCAATATTGAACGGTATTTTAGATTTTTGATAATTTTTTTTCTACATTTGTAATTATGTTTGTAATTGTTATTAATTGCTTGTTTTTTTTTATATATAATAACAATTTTTGATATGATTTTTTGAGACAATTTGATGGTGTGGAATCTTGCAATAATGGCTAAATTTATATACTATAAGGAATTAAAATTACATTTAGTAACTAAAAGTTACTGTGCTGATTTTCATAAGGTTACCACTTTTCCGTGGACAATTTATAGAATACTGTATTATCCTTATCACTATTAAATATTACTTTTGTTTGAGTATTAATGAACAAATAGAAATTCATAGGGTTACCTAAAAAAACTAAATAAAAATTATGGATTGTAGTAGAAATGATTCTCTACATTTAAACCTTTTCTTTTTTTAGTCAATTAACATAAAGTTGTAATCTGTTTTTAAAAATGATTTTTCTAATATTTCATGTTCAAGTAATTTTTGGAAGTAAATTACAATTTTTTTAGAAGTAAAAGTAAAAATATTTATATAATCAATACTAAATTATAAATTACCTTTTAGATGAGAGATGTAGAGATGAGAGATATGCTATTAAATGAATTGTTTGGTGAAAATGCAAGGATAAAAATATTGGAAGAGCTATTGACCTATGTTGATTCATTTTTAACTGCTGATGAAATATCTAGAATGGCTGATGTTTCACCGAAGACAGTTTATATTCATATGAATCAATTGGAAGAAATTGGTATTTTAGAAGTTGAAAAAAAAGGTGCTAAAAGGTTTAAATTAAACTCTAATGATGAAAGAGTATTAGCATTAGGATTAATTGAAGCAAATGAATTCTTAAGAAGATCAAATAAACAGGAGTTATCTTTTGAAAGCAGTGAAGTTAATCCTGATGGTGTTAAATATTCAAATTATGATGAAATTGAAGCAATGTTTGATGAAGCTCCAACTTTAGAGTTTTCCATAACAGTTTAGGGAGTGTTACTATGAGTGAAGATAAAAAAGAATTAAACATATTTATTCCGGAAGATTTGACAGAATATTACATTACAGGTGGGGCAATCGCTTCATCACCCTTTGACATAAGACTAATTTTATTTAAAGATGAAATTGAAAAAAACAATGACATTTTAAATGGCCCTAATGTAGGCATGATTAGAACTGCAAAAACAGAGCTTACAATGTCTCCTGTTGTTGCAAAACAATTAAGGGATTTGCTTGATAAAGAATTGGAAAAATATGGGGATGAATAATTTTTTGATTGTTTTGGAGGCATTATGATAAACATTGATGATGATCCAAAAGAGATAGTCAAGGAATTGTCCGAAACTGAGAAAAATATTTTATTTATTTTAGGCAAAATGAGAATTTCAGTTAACAAAAACGTTAATGAACATTCCCTAAAAAAGAAATTAAGCAATGAAGATTTGAAAAATTATAAAAAGGCATTTTCTAATTTGTGTAATAGTGGAATAATTGTCATGTATAGGCCTGGAAACTTTGGAGTTTCAAAACAGGGTCGAAGAATAACTGATGAGATTGTTGAACAGAAAAGACAGGATAAATATTCAGGTCTGAGGATTTTAATGCTACAAGTTTAATTTTATTTATAATATTGGATTCATTCATATTTTAATGAGGATTATTCAATTTATAATAACTAACTTTATATACTATAAAATATTAAATATCATTTAGTAACAAAAAGTAAGAATATTGAAATCAATACTTGCACTAAAAGTAAGTTTAATTAAAATCATATGCTTTCGAATTTCATGATTTCACTTCCCAAAAGTCACATGAACGGTGAGCACATGGAATTTGGACTTGCTGTAAAAGTAACTTATTTATGGAGGTAAATTTACATGGCTTTTAAAGATTATTTCAAATTTAACAAGGATAAAACAACATTTATTTTCATTGGTGGAAAAGGTGGAGTTGGAAAAACTTCTGTATCTTCTGCTACTGCATTATGGTTAGCAGAACAAGGTAAAAAAACTTTAATTGTATCAACTGATCCTGCACATTCATTATCTGATTCTCTCGAAGTGCCAATTGGCAGTTATCCAAGAGAAATCAAAACAAATTTATTTGCAGTCGAAATTGACCCTGATGTTGCAATGGCTCAAAAACAGGCACAGCTTGAAGCTCAAAAAGCAGCCAACCCTGACGATTCAGGAGGACTTTTAGGCATGGACTTTTTATCTGACCAATTGGATATGGCATCTTCTTCACCGGGGGCCGATGAGGCAGCAGCTTTTGAAATGTTCATGGCTGTAATGAATTCCGATGAATATGATGTTGTGGTATTTGATACAGCACCAACCGGACACACTTTAAGGTTATTGTCCTTCCCTGAAGTAATGGATTCATGGGTGGGTAAAATGATGATGCTTAAAGCGAAATTGGGTTCTGCAACAAATGCACTTAAAAAAATCATGCCGTTTATGGATGCTGTCGATGACCCTCAAACTTCAGAAGACTTGAAAAGAACCAAAGAGCAAATTGACAGGGCTAAAGAAGTATTGTCAGATCCTGATAGAACCACATTTAAAATGGTTATTATTCCTGAAGAAATGTCTATTTATGAATCAGAAAGAGCTCTTGAAGCTTTGGGCAAACATGACATTACTGTAGACAGTGTTATTGTAAATCAGGTAATGCCTGATATCTGTGACTGTGATTTCTGCCACTCCAGACATAAATTGCAGCAAAAACGTTTAGCTTTAATTGATCAAAAATTCCCAAATCAGCACATTGCTGAAATTCCGTTATTCAAGGATGAAGTGAAAGGCCAGGAAAAATTACTGAACCTTGCCCATATCCTCTATGATGGGGAAGACAACGACGAAGTCGCTCAGGAAGCTATCGTCTTGTAAAAAAATTAAATAAGTTAAAATAAATTAATATTTTAACTTTTTATCATTCTTCTTTTTTAAAAAACCATTCGCAGAATCTTACTATTGCCATTAATCCAAATATTGTTGTGCAAATGATGATGCCTTTGAAGGTTACTATTTCATAAATCAATGAAATGATTAATGCTACATCTAAAATTTTCAGTATTGTACTTTCTTTTTTGAATGAATCGATTAATCCCATTTTAACCTCCTTTCCAACTTTTATCCCAGTATTTTGTAGGCATGCTTATTGGTGTGCAGTATTCGTCATTGAAGTACTTGTATGTTTCTTCCTTGGTTAATTTTTTGGTTTTTCCGTTGCTAATATATATTGCATTATTCCTGTTTAAGGTCAGGTTCTTGTTTATTTTTACTTCAATATAGTCATAACCTCCATTTTTGTTGGGTATGTTGTAGACTTTCTTTCCCTGAAGATATCCAGGTCTTGTAAACGTACATGTGTCCATTGCTTTATGCCATTCATTTTTGTTCAAAACTTCGTTTCTAAAGGTTGTTCCAATGTTTTGAATAATTGTCATTGTTGAAAACAGTCCCAAGCATGCCGCCGGCGCACCGCTCAATGTCTTATCCAAAATCAGTTTGGTTCCGATATAGACGATATGGCTTAAAGGTTTGGAATTATTTGTTAAAAATTCCACTATTTTATTGACCTTGTTTATCGTATCTTTAATTCCTGAAAGTATGTCTCGTGGAATTGTTCCAACGCTGCAGCAGTCCTTGCAGGTTGTTATGGCTGATCCTTTATATGTTGCATTGGCATGGTTTACGATAACATTGGATATTCCGCTGGTTGTATTGAGGGCAATTGCAGATTTTGCATTGTCTTCACTGAAAATATAAAGCATTTCGCCCAGCTGCATTATGCTGAATCTGTTTTTTGAAATTGCATTAAGCACGTTGTCTAGTGAATTTGTGGTGGTGGATTTATATCGTCCTGCGACATTTTTAAGGCAATAGTCCTCCACATTAGGCAAGTATAGCGAATTCAGTAGTCTGAACAGAACAACATTTTTTTCGGTTCCTTTGATGTCCATTCCCATATCGGCATTCAAAATATGCAGATAAGTATCATCAAGATTTATTCCGCCTAATATTGTTACTGTGTGGTCACGATTCCAGCTCACGCTGAATTCTTTTGCATATTTGTTGGCCAATTCATCTGCAAGCCAGCCTGTTTCCAGTGATGCTAAATGCATTCCATATAGGTTCATAATTCCCAATTTGTTTATATATTTTGAATTTGCATTGACCCAATTTTCAAGGATTTTTTGTGTTATACGTTCATTGATTATTGTGTATGCTTGCAGAACTTCAAAGCCATAGTTTTTTTGGTAGTTTTCACCAAGTCCATAGCTGATTGTTTCTGTTTTTTCAAGTTCCTCTTTGCTGTTGATTGTAAATGATGTTATTATATCTTCCTTTGAGATATATCCTACCATATAACTTCCAAACATACTGAATGTCACTGGCTTTTTTGTGTTTGCAAATTTTACGCTATCTTTCACTATGTCGTTGTAATTTATGTTGTAAATTGTTTTTCCGTAGAATTTTGCCAGACTGTATTTCAGGCCCATTTCATCAAAGGAAAGTGCTTGAAAGTTTATCTTTGCGGTTATTTTATTGTTTTTTGTATAGGTTAGTGTTTCAAATCCGTCAATTCCCTTATCGGCATAGATTCCAAAAAGCTCTACATTGTCACTTGTTGTGTCCCTGTAGTCGATTTGGGTGTGGCTTCCGCTGTCGTATATCATTATTCCATTTCCCTTTAAGTTGTTTTTGTTTATGTCGCTTTTAACTGCACTGTTGTCAAAGGGAACCAGATGATATTTGTATCCGATATTGATGGCATCATTCAAATTCAGCTGGCCTGTAGTAAATTTATATGCTTTGGCATTGATTTGAATTACGAAGTACTGGTTTTTTGGCATTTTGATTAGACCGTCTGTTCCGGTTCTGATGGAATATATCGAATTGTGAAACACGTATGGGACTGTCACGTTAACGTAGTTGGGAATTTTTATTGAGTGTGTAAATCCACTGTGTTTTATTGCCTTGTTGACTGTTATTTGGTTTGTTGTTTTAAGTCCATCGTATTCGGTTATTATGCTGTATTTTCCAACTTCCAGTCCAATTGGGAGTGTAGCTATTCCATTTTTATCTGTAGTTTTTGTATAGCTTTTTCCAGTGACTTTCAGTATTACTTTCTTGTTTGGTGATGCCTTTCCGTTGCTGTTTAAAATTTTAACGCTGAATTTGCTTCCGTCGCCCTTCTGCATTGTCAAATCTCTGGTTTCAATTAATGATCTTATGGTGATGCTTTTTGAAACCGATTCGGAAGTCTTTAAATTCATTGAAATTATGCTGTATTTTCCAGGATTTAAATTAATGTTTAGCTTGGCAATGCCTTTGGAATTTGTCTTTACTGAATACTCTCGGTTGTTCAACTTAAACTTTACGGCAGTATTCTTCAATAGCTTTCCTTTCTTGTCATAGAATGTGGAATGATATGCTGCGGTATTTTTGTAGTATTTTGTTAAATCACTGCATTTTATGGTGCTTTTAATGGTAACGGTACTTTTTGCACTGTTTGGCTCAAATTCACTGTTTCCGGCATATGTGCTTAGGACAATATAATTTCCGCTGTTGTAGTTGAGGTTTATCCATGCTTTCCCGTTTGCATCCGTTGTTTTTGTAAATGTCTGCCCATTAATTTTGATTTGAATCTTTCCATTCTGAATCGCTTTTTTGCCATATTTCAAAGTTGTCGTAAATCTGCTTCCGTCCTTATAATACATTTTTACGTCAGGTGCTGTCAGGGAGGTCTTTTTCTTAGCGGCACTTGAAGTTTTCACGTCTCCGCTAAGCGTATTTTCGACATTCAGTTTTTCCATGTCAGTTTCAACATCGATTCCATACAAATCCTGATTTGAATCGCTTTGTTGAATTTTCATTGCTGTTTCATTTTCACTATTGGCTGCGCTGACTGCAGAAATTAAAAAAATAAATAGGAAAATGAGAAAAATCGTGTTTATCTTTCTTTTCATAGTATCTACCTTGATGTTAATTTTTTCAAAATCAACAATCAAAGTATGATATCTGAAATATAAATGCTTTAATATTTAAAATAAATAGTAAATGACTTTTAAAATGGTTTTTAAGCCTAAATTGTTCTATTTAATTATCATAATGCACATATATGTAAATTCGCTTTGGGCAATATCTTTCAGGGTTGACTCAACAATTCTTTCGTCGGGATAGCTTAACCTTTCACAAACTACAACTTTCCTGTTTTCGTCAACGCCGTTGTCAAGCAGAAATTGGGCCATATCCTTCACTTTTCGTGATGGAAGAGCAATTGTTGTCTTTCCGTTGTTTATGACCGGTAGGATTTCTTCAATATTCTCCCTTCCATGAAATGTCATGACATTGGCATTGTCCCACTGAATGTGGTTTCTGGCAGCGGCAAGCTGAAGCGAACTGATTCCAGGAATCACTTCAATATTTTCTTTGCTGAATCCCTTTTCATCAGATATTCTCAAGACTGTATTAAGAACTCCTGAAAAACCGGGATCTCCTGTTGACAGAATGGATACTGTATTTCCATTGCAGGCAAGCTGAACTCCCTCTTCAAGTTTGTCCAGCAGTTCCTTAACATTGAAAGCTATCTTGTTGTTGACATCATCAAATAGTTCGATAGCTCTTGTACTTCCGACGGTGTAATCGCTAGTCTTAACTGTATCAATCGCCTTTTTTGTTAAATATTCGCTTGAACCTGGACCTATTCCAACAATAAATATTTTTCCGGTCATTTTAATCATCAATTTCTAAAGTTTCTTTGAACGTTTTCTTTAATTCTTCTCTTGTTTCATCAGAATAGCTGTCTTCATCGTGCAGCGTAAACATGGCCAGCTCATAGACAATTCTGTTCATCGACCTGCCATATTCTGTCAGATAATATTCTGTTGTAACGGGGGTGGTATTTAAAACTTCTTTTTTAATCAAACCGTTTTCCTCTAATTCCTTTAAACAGTTTGATAAAACTTTGTTGCTTAATTTCGGATTATCCTCTTTAAATTCTTTGAAATGCTTTTTTCCAAAAAACATATCTCTTATGATTTGTATGCTCCATTTTTTGTTGATTAAATTTAAGGTTTTATCAACTGGGCAGACAATATTTTTCCCGTTCATATTATTTAATTTGTTTAAATGTTATTTAATTTTTGCAGGTTACTTTCGGGTAACCCGGTTGCATTTCGGTTACAAAAATCATTTAAATAGCAAAATTAGATTATATTTTGGAGGAATTAAAATTAATACGGAAGAGCAATTAGATTTTTTAATTAATTATTTGATTGATGAAAGGAATGAGCTGATTGATATTCCAAAGGATATTCAATCTAAAAAGGACTTGTTCCGCTCATTGATGAACATTAGATTGCCGTCTCAAATATCTCGGGATTTTTTAAAAGTTCAGGATGATTATCTGACTCATGAAAATTCAAATAAAAGATTAACTTCTCCGGAAGATATCACGGAGGTTAAGGGTAAAATTGCGCTTTGGCAGGGTGATATAGTTACATTGAAGGTAGATGGAATTGTTAATGCTGCAAATTCGAAGCTGCTTGGCTGTTTCATACCTATGCATAAGTGCATTGACAATGTAATTCATTCTGCAGCAGGAATTCAGCTGAGGCTTGAATGCAACAGGATAATGGAAAGTCAATCAGAGGATGAAAAGGTTGGAAGGGCCAAAATCACAGATGCATATAATCTGCCTTCAGAATATGTGATTCACACTGTAGGTCCTGCAATTCCTCAGGGATTTAAGCCTTCTAAAAAAGATTGTGAAGATTTGGCCAGTTGTTATAGGTCTTGTTTGGAACTTGCAGATGCAAATAAGTTGGAATCTTTGGCATTTTGCTGTATTTCAACAGGTTTGTTTAATTTTCCACAACGTCTTGCTGCAGAAATAGCCATTGAAACAGTTGAGGATTATTTAAATTCAAATGAGGACTGCAGTTTGGATCTTGTAATTTTTAATGTGTTTGGTGATGATGATTATTTGATTTATAGGGACTTGCTGTGGGGTAGTGAATGATGGACCGTTTTTATATTAGGTTGAATAAGGCTGCTGAAGCTATTAATAATGCTGATTATGTACTTATTGGGGCGGGTGCAGGATTTTCAGCTGCTGCAGGATTGGAATATTTCGGAAAACGCTTTGATGATAATTTCAAGGATTTCATTGAAAAGTATGGCGTAAGCGACATGTATTCGGCTACATTCTATCCATATGAAACTCAGGAAGAAAAATGGGCTCATTGGGCACGTCATGTTTATGTAAATAGATATGCGGTCGGTAAAACCAAGCTATATGGGCAATTGCTGGAATTGGTCAAAGATAAGGAGTATTTCGTATTGACGACAAATGTCGAGCATCAGTTCTGGATTAATGGATTTGATGATGAGCGAATTTTTGCAACGCAGGGTGATTACGGATTGATGCAGTGTGAAAAGGCATGTCATGATAAGTTATACTCAAATGAGGAGTTCATATTTGAAGCTATTGAAAAAACAGAGGATTGCAAAATTCCAACTGAGCTTGTTCCAGTATGTCCTGTATGTGGGGGAAATATGGAAATAAATGTAAGGAAGGATAATTTCTTTGTCGAAGATGAAAAATGGCATGAGATGAATAAAAGATATTATGAATTCCTTAACGATATTGATGAGGAAAAAAACTTGGTATTTTTGGAATTGGGGGTTGGATTCAATACTCCAACAATCATCAGATATCCGTTTGAACAGATGACTTATAATAATAAGAATGTCACATTAATAAGATTGAATAGGGATTACCCTCAGTCAATACCTGAAAACAAGGATAAGACAATAGGTTTTGATGAGGAGATTTCTGAAATATTTGATTATTGGCTTTCAAGGAGTTAGATGTCTTTCAGATTTTCTATCTCATTTTTTAAGAATTTATAAATTGATTCTGCACCGATTAATTCACCAGGATTTTTCCATTCGGAAGGGTAGGCTATAAATGGTTTTGTCTGATTGCCTCCAAGCCCTCCATGGCTTCCAATCAACTCTTCAAATGCACAGACTTCGTCATTTTCAGAATCATAAAAGCTGTTTACCATAATGTCCGGCATGTTTTCAAATCCGTTTTGCCTTTTTAAGTGGGCTGCTGCATTTTTACCAAAGTTTTCAAGAGGATTCTGTCCAACAACATTATCCGTGTCCAGATAATAAATTCCGTCCTGGCCGATAACCATTCCACCATTTGTCATTGAATTTACAAGTAAAAATCCAATTCCTGGATGTTTGACAAGTCCCGGAATCAAATCTGGAAACAAAAGGACTATCTCTTCATAATTCAGACGATCTTTCCATTGGGTCAAATAGATCAGTCCGAGATTTCCAGAGCCTAAAACAATCAATTCCGAATCTTTAACCTTTTTTGTTGTATGTTCAACACTTTCATATCCTTTGATGTAATCCAAACTGTTTGAATACCTTTTTTGCAGTTTGAGGTATTGTTCATTTTCAAAGATTATTGGGGGCTTTTTGCTTTCAATTTCATTTCTCATGTTCTGCAGGAATCCTGCCTCGTCAAACAAGTCATCGCGTATATTTACTACCTTTTCCTTGATGGTTCTGATCTGTCTGTTTTCAGGAATAACCGCATCCCTGAAGTGGTCGATGGTGTATTCATTTTCAAATGTTTTTAAATCTTCTGGAAGCAGTCTTCTAACATAATCCCCTAATGTGATTCCATATCTTTGCTTGAATGTTGCCCCATTGCTCTGTCCGTGGTCTGATAAGATAACTAATTTGTAATTCCTTTCGCTCATTTCAATTGCGGATTTGATTCTTTGAATCTGCAGGTCAATTTGCTTCAATGCTCCCCAGACGTCATTGTCCTCAACTCCTGAATGATGTGCTATTTCATCGTAACCCATGAATGTGGCATATGCGGTGTCAATGTTTCCTGTTAAGATTTCACCTGTCAATACTTCGGTTGTGGCTTCCCTTAGCACAACATTAGCTCCGGCCCTAACTGCAGCATAAACAATGGTTCTTCTGAGGCGGGGACGTATGTTTTTTATTTTATGGATTATTTGCGATTTTAACTCTAAAATGATGTCCCATAAAAACAGAAAAAATATTCTGGGGAAGTTGTAGGCATCCAAAAAGACATTATGTAAACTTTTATTGTATATTCTTTTTAGCCCTTCTAATTTTGATGATGTTAATGTTGAATTGGAGCTGTCTCCTGAAAACATGTTGGCAATGCTGATTCCATCCTTAAGCAATCCGTTACCGTCGCTTATTGTTTCTTCAATTTTTGGAGCATCGCTCAGTCTTCCTGAAACGATTATACGATTGTTGTTCTCTTTTTCAACCCATCTGTATGCAACAATATTTTCATTGTTTCCATGAAGAATTCCTGCCTGGCTGGCTCCTGTTTGGGATGATAAATCCGTTTCCCATTCTGCAAGGGTATGAGTTTTCTCATCAAGCCATTGTTTCAATGTGGGCATCATTCCTTTGGCCATGGCTTTTTTTAGTGTATTGATTGACAGTCCGTCAATTTCAAGCATTATGACTCCAGGATATATTTTTTTATAGGAAGTTTTCCCTTTTAGGGCATATTTCAGGATATTTTTCATGTAGCTGTTAAAGTAATTGGTGTTTGTAATGTTTGTAATGAATGTTGTAGCTATTCCCATTACGATTGGGACCTGAAATGCACCATAAAAACCGACATGAACTCCCGGAATGAAATGGGCTGCGATATAAAATGTAAGACAGTTTATGAAAATTGTTGCAATGCCCAATGTAAAAATGATGAATTTCATTAAAAACCTTTGAAAAATTGGCCATAGCAGTGAATTTACAACTGCTACTGCTACCACGAGGATTATTGCATTATACCAAAAGCCGACATTAAAGTCATCACTAATAAAATCCACCAAATATATTGCCATCACATTGGTCAGCAACAGGATAGATGCTGTTATTAATGTTTTTGAATATGAAATGATTTTGTTTTTAATCATTCTATCTCAATTTTCTGTTTATTTTTGGTTTTTAAAGTAATGATTGTAATTTCCGGTTTGCAGTTAATTCTTATTCTGAATGAATTTGTTCCAAGACCTTTGCTTGTGTATTGTGTCATTTCTCCAACTTTATAAAGTCCGACTGGGTATTTTGTTGAGTTCGGACCTCTGAATGGAGTGGTTTCAACTCCGGGAATGATGAATTGGCCGCCGTGTGAATGGCCTGAAATTTGCAAATCAATCCTGCCTGTTTGTGATGATTCCTTTGCAAAATCCGGTTCATGTGCCAGAAGAATTGTTGAAATGTCATTTTCAAGTTTGGATAAAACCTTGTCCAGGTTATCTGCACAGACTGTACAGCTGTCGACGCCTGCAAGATTTACTTTTTCATCACCTCTTTCTAGTATGACAACGTCATTGCTCAAATCGACAATATCAGATTCTTTGAATATGTCTCTTATGATTGAAGAGCCCATCCAATGGTCATGATTTCCCAAAACTCCAAATTTGCCGTCAGGCGCCTTCAGCTTTTTAAAGGAATCTTTTAAAGCATCGTCATAGCCTTCAATAATGTATGAAACATAGTCTCCAGTCAGTGTTATCAGGTCATAGTTCAGAGTATTGACATAATCCACTAAACTGTCTAGATATTCTGGATTGACCCATTGACCTAAATGAATATCGCAAAGGTTTAAAATCTTATAATTGTTAAAATCCCAACCTATGTTGTCCAATTCAATATCAACTTCAACAACTTCGATATTTTTTGGATCGAACTTCTTGTCAGGTAATGTATATGTAATTGCATCCTGAATGCCTTGACGAATTTTCATGGCTTGGGGCTTGTCTATCTCATCGTCTTTCATAGATATTATTATGATTTCTGAAACTATTTATAATTTTAAAAACATATATTTAGATGTTATTAATGATTAAGTGATTATTATGCTTCAAATTGCAGTTTGTGGAAAACCGAATGTTGGAAAATCATCTTTTTTCAATTCAGCAACAGCATCTGGCGTAGAAATGGCAAACTATCCATTTACAACAATTGATGCGAATAAAGCTGTTGCTCATGTAATTAAAGATTGTCCATGTAAAGAACTTGGCGTTACATGCAATCCTCACAATTCTATATGTGTTGATGGAAAAAGATTGCTTCCAATTGAAATGATTGACGTTGCAGGACTTGTTCCTGGAGCACATGAAGGAAAGGGATTAGGTAATAAGTTTTTAGATGAATTGATGCAAGCTAAAGTATTTATAAATGTTATTGATGCTTCAGGTTCAACTGATTTGGAAGGAAACCCTGTTGACCCGGGAAGTCATGACCCGTTGGATGACTTGGAATTTTTGGAAAATGAAATTGTAATGTGGATGTATGGAATCTTATCCAAAAACTGGGTCAGGCTCATAAGGAAAGTTGGAGCCGAACACTTGGACATTTCAAAGGTATTATATGACCAGTTGTCAGGAAC
Organism: uncultured Methanobrevibacter sp.; assembly: GCF_902801725.1. Lineage (GTDB taxonomy): Archaea > Methanobacteriota > Methanobacteria > Methanobacteriales > Methanobacteriaceae > Methanocatella. The sequence continues at coordinate 35,028 of NZ_CADCJB010000014.1, forward strand.
AGGGATAGCTGTTGAAGACATTATTGAAGCTAAAAGAACAATAGAACCTGATTACAATAAATGGGAAGAAGAGGATTTGATTGAACTTACCCGTAACATTTTACACATTGCAAAACCAATGATGATTATTGCAAACAAGGCTGATTTGCCTACTTCTGCTGAAAATATCAAAAGGATTAAGGAAAAATATCCTAATGTGATTCCAACTTCAGCAGGGTCTGAACTTGCACTTGTAAAGGCGGCTGAAGGCGGACTGATTAGTTATATGTCTGGTGAAGACCATTTTGAAATCTTGAAACCCGAAGAATTGTCTGAGCCTCAACGTAAAGGTTTGGAGTATATTCAAACCAATATTTTGGATGTTTATGGTAGCACTGGTGTTCAGGATGCGCTGAATTATGCCGTTTTTGAACTGCTTGACAGAATTGTCGTATATCCTGTTTCAGATGAGCACAAATACACTGACCAGAAGGGCAACGTATTGCCTGATGGATTTCTGGTTCCTAACGGTGCGACTCCGCGTGAATTGGCTTACATTGTACACACTGACATTGGAGATAAATTCATGCATGCTGTGGATGCCCGCAAAAATATGCGCGTGGCCAGTGATTATGAGCTGAAGGATGGAGACATTATCAGCATTGTAACAAGAGGTTAACTCCTCTACTTTTTTTTATTTTAGATTTTTATGGTTAAATTAACTAAAGATTTAAATCCCGAAGAATTTGGGGAATACTATTTTTTAAAGGAAGAACTGAAGGATTTCTGCAGGTCTGAAGGTTTAAAAGTAAGCGGATCTAAACAGGAATTGGAAAATAGAATTATTCACTATCTGTCAACGGGTGAAGCATTAAGTGAACCCACTTCAAAACAGACTTCAAACTATTCCTCATCTGAAATTACTTTAGACTCCAGATTGGGTGAAAATTTTAAGTGCAGTGAGGATAAAAGAGTATTTTTTGAAAATGAAATAGGCAAGGGATTTAAATTCAAAGTTAAATTTCAAAAATGGTTGAAATCCAATCCCGAAAAAACATATCGCGAAGCAATAGATGCATATCATGAAATTCAAAACTCCGGTGAAAAAACAAAAATTGATAAGCAATTTCAATACAATCAATACATAAGGGATTTTTTTGAAGATAATGATGATAAATCTCTGGATGATGCAATCAGATGTTGGAAATACAAAAAGTCTATAAAAGGCCATAACAAATATGAAAAAAGCGATTTGGAGGCATTATTATGAAAAAAGTAAAGATTACAGTCATGAGAAAAGTCAGGCATGATGATTTAATTGACAAATATGAAAATCCTCTGGAACATGAATGCGATGTTGAAGAAGGACAGGTTTTCATAGCAAATGGTTGGGCAAAACCGGAAAACTTCTGTGACAGTGCATGGGAGAGTCTTTCACCATTTGTAATGGCATTGGCCAATGGAGCCAGTGATTTTTATGACGGATGGATGAAAAACAAGCAATCTGCCATGATATCATGCAATGATGGTTTCAGACCCGTCAGCTTTCTTTTGGAGACAATGGATGAGGAAGCGGAATAATCTTAGGGATGATTGTTTTCATGGACAGATTAACACATGATATTTTCAATCTTTTGAGAAATGAAGCGATATTTTTCATTTCATTAATATTGGCAGTCATCTCCTGTTTTTTTGTCCCTGTGAATATGGATTATTTCAATTACATCAACTGGGATACTATCATATTGCTTTTGGCGATAATGATTGTTGTGGAAATTTTAAAAAATCTTGCTGTTTTTGAGATACTGGTTCGCAAATTATTGGTTAAGATAGCGGATACCCGTCATCTTGTTTTGTTTTTGGTTTTTACTTGTTTTTTTAGTTCAATTTTCATCACAAATGATGTTTCTCTTATTATTTTTGTGCCGTTTTGCATTTTGGCACTAAAAAAAGTTGGAAGGGATGATCTGATAATATTTGCAGTATCTCTGCAAACTATTGCCGCTAATGTGGGATGTATGGTTCTTCCTATTGGAGCCCCTCACAATATCGTATTGTATACAGCCGCCGACATTCCTTTCGAATTGTTTTTCATGATTCTCTTTCCATATATCCTTGTTTCGCTTGTGTTTTTGGCGGTATTGTCAGTTTTCGTTCCAAAGGATAGTATTGATTTGCCCCAATTAAGCAAGATTGAAGTCAGTCGTGAAAACTTCTTTAAAAGGGTTTTTATTGGTGTTGATTATTATTTGCTTTTGACTTTCATCTGCCTTTTTGTTCTGATTGGAAATTTGGAAAATATCGCCTTTTTCAGTTCACTTTTTGGAAAGTGGATTGTTGGCAATGAGGTTCTCTGCGGTGTCGGTTTGTCTCAAATCATTTCCAATGTGCCTGCCGCAATGTTGCTTAGCGGTTTCAGCAATAATTATGCTGCCATCATTGTTGGAATCAACATTGGCGGTTTGGGAACTCTTATTGCGTCGATGGCTAATCTGATTTCATACAAAATACTTGCTCGGGAGCACAAGGAATTCAAAATCAAATATCTCTGTTTGTTTTCAGCTTTGAACGTAATTTTGCTGATTATTCTCTTAGGAGTCTATTTTTTAGGATGATGCCGTTTTGTCCTGAATGGTGCCAATCTATTCCAATGTTAAATCAGGCATGTTTTTGCTTTGATAAGCGTACCATATACCGTTTTCAATTAGGAATTCATGCGCAAGGGATATGATTAGGTCATTGGTTTCTCCCCTTTCCATAACTTCATTTTCGGCTTTTTCATACAGCATGCTCATCCTTCTGTGGTCTTCAATTTCATTTGCCAGTGACATCTTTCCGTAGTAACTCCCGACAAATAATGTAAATGCGGACATACTTCCGATTACAATTTTCAGGATGGAACGGATCATGTCGACCTGGTCATAGCCGACCATTGCCCCTACACTCTGAAACACATTTAAAACTGCACCAAAAATATCAATATTTATTTCTCCGGATGCATTGGTCATCATATAGATTTCAAAAAACAGTGCAATAAAATATGTGGCAAGCGTTATGATTAGTGCTCTTTGGGTAAACTTGTCGTTCTTTTCATTATTTTTTGTTGACTTTATGAGCGCACTTTTATGATATTCTTTCTGGTCTATAATCCAGCAGTCCAGAATTTCCCTTTTTTCAGTTGTATCGGTTTGCGGTAATGACAATAGGATTTCATTAATCCACGGTGCACCCTTTTTAGTAAACCATGGCAGTATAATGCTTGTGTAGTCTTTGATTCCAGCAATTGTTAGAAAATAATGGACTCTAAGTGTCTCGGCAAGAACACGATATTCAACGTATTTTCTATGAGTATCGGTTTTATGAGCCATTTTGTTAAGATAAAATAAAAGAAAGATAATTACTACACATGCGAAAATAAGCCAGTGTATTTCGGCTTCGTCATAAATCAAAAAGAAAAAAGTAATTGATGTTCCAAAAAATGCAAGCAGCCAGAGGTTGCGCTGATGCTTTATGGCATTTTCTATGCTCAGCATGTCGGCAGCCCCATAAATTTCATCGATTTTTTTCAATGCTGGGTCGGTAATGCCCTCTTCAATGTGGCTGAATGGAACTTCGCAGCTTTCCATATCTTTGAAAAAAATATCTTTTCGATTCATATTTTTCACATAAAACGTTTATGTTAATATGTTATTCGCTCTTTTATTTAAATTTATAATTATAATTATATCTGATGAAATCAATAATTTTTAACATAGTTTAAGTTTTTGAGATTGATGTTATGGCTAATGAAAATGTTGAACTGATGAGGGGAGAGCCGGAAATTGCTGTTAGAAAGTTGGCAATTCCTATAATGATATCCATGCTTTTGACCGCATCATATAATATTGTCGACGGTATATGGGTTGCTGGATTGGGTCAGGCGGCTATTGCGGGGATTGGTTTTGTAACTCCTATTTTCATGATTTTGAACGGGTTCAGTGTTGGACTTGGAAATGGTGCAACAAGCAGTATTTCCCGCGCAGTCGGTGCCAGAGACCGTGACCGTGCCAGCAAATCTGCCCAGCATTCTCTTTTGATATTTTTAATAGCTTCAATAATATTGACTTTGGTTTTGCTTATTATTCAGGAACCTTTGCTTAAGGCTTATGGTGCAAGCGGCCAGTCACTGGCTGAAGCAATCAAATATGCAACTCCACTGTTTTTAGGTTTGTTTGCATTCATGTTTGCCAATGGAGGAAGCGGAATCCTGCGTGGTGAAGGTGACATGAAAAGGGCGATGTATGCAATAATCGTTTCAGTTATTTTAAATATTGTTCTTGATCCTATTTTCATTTATGTTTTAAATTTGGGTTCGGCAGGAGCTTCCCTTGCAACCATAGTCAGCTCTCTGGGTTCTGCAGTTGTTATCATGTATTGGATTTTAATAAAAAAGGACACTTATGTTGATGTTAATCTCAGAAAGTTCAAGTTTGAATCAAAAATAGCTAAAGACATTTTAAAAGTAGGTATTCCTGCATCATTGGACATGTTTATGATGTCAATTGCAATGAGCTTCTATTTGATGTTCATTTCATCTGTTGGCGGAGAATACGGTATTGCTGCATTTACTTCAGGCCAAAGGCTGTATCTTTTTGGAATAATGCCTCTGACAGCTATTGCAAGTGCGGTTGCGGCGGTCAGCGGAAGCGCTTACGGTGCTCGAAACTGGGATTATCTTTCAAGAACTCATCTTTACGGTACCAAATTCGCAGTGGCCTTTTCAGTCATGATTACATTGATTCTGGTAATTTTTGCGCCTCAACTGTCATTGCTTTTCGCATATACTCCTGAAACTGCGTCTTTAGTTCCTGAAATTACTAACTTTCTAAGAATAGCATCATTCGGTTTGCTTTTGGTTGGAATTGGAATGCCTTCAAGCTTCTTTTATCAGGGTATCGGTCGTGGAACAACAAGTCTGGCCTGGACAATTATAAGGGAACTGATTTTTACAGTAAGCTTCACTTATCTGTTTGGAATTGTGTTCGGCTGGGGTTTGACAGGTATCTGGACTGGTCTTGCCGTAGGTAGGATTATTGCATCCATATTGAACTTTGCCTATGCAAGATACACAATTAAAAAATTAAAAAAAGTTTTAATATAAGGGGATGAAGATTCTATTCATCCAACAGGTCGGCCACCTTGTTTGCAATGAAAACGCAGCAGTCCACGCATGGGGACTTGTCTTCACCGTTTTTGCTGATTATGTCACAGCGAACAGTGCCGTACTCTTCTTTAAATGTATTGAAGATTTCTTTAGCATTGGCTTTGATTTTTCCTGTGTCGTCATTAATCAGGCCATTGGCTATCAGCGCGCCGGTAACGGCTCCGCAGGTACCTTCATCAAATGTTCCCCCCATTCCGCCTGCAAATCCGCAAGCTATTTTGCACATTTCAGCCTGACTCATAGGATATTCAGCGGTTTCACAAAGTCCCATTAAAGTTGATTCGGAACAGCTTTTGAAAGTTCTGTATTCTCTGATTTTTTCCTCTAAAATTTCTTTGTCAAGTTTCATACAACAATCTCCTAATTAATTATATTAATTAAGAATTTTAAATATTTATTTGAAAAATTGATAGGTGATAAAAATTATACATCCAAGACCAAGTCCGATTGCTGCTACTCTTTACACGTTAAGGGATATGAATGTTGATGTAATTATCATGCACGGGCCTACCGGATGCTGTTTTAGAACAGCCAGACTTTTGGAAGGTGATGGGGTTCGTGTAGTGACTACAGGAATGTCCGAAAATGATTTCATACTCGGCGCCGGTGAAAAATTGGTTGAAACATTGACTGAAGCTTATGATGAATTTGAACCAAAATTGATGGGAATTGCCGGAACATGCGCCAGTATGATAATCGGTGAAGATTTAAAGGAAGCAATTGCAACTGCAGATTTGCCATGCACTGTTGCTGTTGAGGCAGGAGTAATTGACCGTGAGGAATCTGACAGACAGATTGAAATGCTTGAAAAAGCTACTGAAGTTGAAAAAACCCGTGGAATGGCACAGGGAAAATATATCAAGCCTAACTTTGGTGATTCAAAAGAGGCCGTTGCAAAAACCGTTGTCAAATTCCTGAAAGATGGCAAAAAGGTCGCCTTTGTTCTCAACGTTAAAAAAGAGACCTCATATCTGTTTGCAGACATTATTAATTTTGACTATAAGAAAATCAATCCAGAAAATAAACCTGTCTTTGTGGCGAATTTGGATGAAAATATCGGTCTTCCAAGAATCAGGCAGCATGCAATGAATATTAAAAATCAGCTTGATATTGAACCGGATTTCATCACAGGAGGTCTTGATGAGTATCCGATTACTGCAGATGCTGCTGCAGAATACCTGAAGGATGATGATTTGGATTTGATTGTCGTATTTGGTGTTCCTCATGCATTTCCAATTGAAGAGTTTGATGTGGAGTCCGTTGCAGTAACCGATGGGCCACGTCTTGTCGAACCCCTTAGGAATTTGGGATATACACATGTTGTTGCAGAACTTGATGCACACTCAAAAACACTTGGAACCGATGAAATTGTATTTTCAGACTTTGGAGGAATGATTAGAGCAGCTATTGGGTGGTTGGACGAATGATAACTATTATTGATTATAAAAGCGGAAACCTGAAAAGCATTTCAAACGGCTTTAAAAAAATAGGCGCAGAATATCAGATTTCTGACGATAAGGAGATTATAGCGAATAGCGATTATCTGGTTTTGCCGGGTGTTGGAGCATTCGGAAGTGCAATGGAAAATTTAAAGCCTTTTGAAGATGTTATTTATGAGCATGTAAATGATGATAAGCCATTTTTAGGAATCTGTCTTGGCCAGCAGGTACTGATGAGCTCAAGTGACGAGGCACCTGGCGTTGAAGGATTGAACCTCTTTAAAGGCCATGCAGAATTGTTAAGCGGTGATGTAAAAATCCCACATATGGGCTGGAATCAGCTGAATGTATGTAATGATTCGCCTATTTTAGAAGGTATTGACAAGGAATACTTTTATTTTGTTCATTCTTATCATGTTGTTCCCGATGATGAAAATATCATTGCGGGTACTTGTGATTATGGTGGGGATGTTGTTGCGTCCTTAAGCCAGAATAACTTATTTTCAACACAGTTCCATCCAGAGAAAAGCGGTATTTCAGGACTTAAGATTTTAAAGAATTTCACTAAATTGGAGATATAACTATGGATATTGAAGGATTTGTAAGAGCTAGAATTGATGATTATACTTATGATGATTTGGCTGACATTTTGGCCGTAAGAATAAGAGAATATAAAAAGATTTCAGAGGAAAACTCTATTGAAATGGCAAAGGCAGTAATCGATGAGGTTTCCACAACCCTGAAATTGCAGGAAAGTGACGATGAGTTTTTAAAGGAAATAGCCAACGTAAACAAGGCTGACGTTTTGATGGGTGAAATGGGAGTAGGTTCCCGCGGAGCAGGAGACTTTTTTGTCCACAGAAAAATTGCAGAGATAGTTTCATCCACCAATACTGCATCACTGGTCAATCCGTCTGAACAGGATGACGGAGGGGTTGTCAAGGCACCTGCCAACAACGATGAAGTTTATATTACTACTGCCGTTGATGGAATACACTCAAGATTAAGTGAATATCCGTTTTTAGGCGGTTTTCATGTAACAAGGGCAACACTTAGGGACGTCTGTGTAATGGGAGCTGACCCTGTTGCAATATTAAGCGATGTTCACCTTGCAGATGACGGGGATGTTGCAAAGATATTCGACTTTACCGCAGGTGTTGCAGCAGTTTCCGAACTCGTGGACGTTCCGATTGTGGCCGGAAGTACCTTGCGCGTTGGCGGAGACATGGTTTTAGGAGACAGGTTTGTTTCCGCTGTTGGAAGCGTTGGTGTTTCCAATTATCCTCCTACTGCAAGAAAAGGAGCGACTGAAGGGGATATCATTCTTTTGACTGAAGGTTCTGGCGGCGGAACAATAACCACCACTGCATTATATAACGGATTTTTCGATGTTGTATGGGATACAATGAATGTCAACTTCGTTCAGGCATCACATGCCCTGTTTGAAGCAGACCTTGTAAAGGACATTCATGCAATGACTGACGTGACAAACGGAGGTCTTAGAGGGGATGCCCATGAAATATCCAATACCACTGGTGTCGGATTGGAATTTTATGAAAAGGAAATCAGGCAGATGGTGGCTCCAAATGTATTGAACATGCTTGAAACATTAAACATTGACCCGTTAGGCGTTTCAACAGATTCACTGATGCTTATTGCACCTCCGGAAATTGTCGGAGATATTAAAAAAGCAGTTGCAAAATATGATGTTGCAATTTCCGAAATAGGTGAAGTGAACAATTCAGGTGAACCAATTTTAATTAAAGAGGATTCAACTGAAGAAAAATTAGTTCCTTTATTCAGAGAAGCGGCATATACAAAAATCAAAAAGCTTGTTGGTGAAACAACTCCTGAAGACTTTGAAGAAATGAAAAGAAAAGTTCAGGAGGCTTCAGATGCAGCAATTGCCAAAAAAGATAAAGTGATAAAACACATTCGTGAAAATTAATTTTTTCACACTTTACTATTTTTTATTTAGTCCAATCTACAATTCTTATTCATGTTGGATGAAAAGGGAAATTTTTTTATTATCGATGCCATATTGGCTGTTAGTTTGCTTCTGTTTGTGTTTGTAATTTTTAATCATGCAATTTTTACACCAGATCCTGATTATTCAAGTGAAATCAAAGATTCTAAAAGCGCTCAGGACATAATGGAGATTCTCGGAGGAAAAATTAATTTTACCGACAGGACTTTTTTGGGAGATATTTCCGGGATTTTGAAAAGCAATAAGAATTCAAAGGAATCGGTTGAGGAAGTTTCCGAGTTATCTAAAAAGAAATTTTCGGCTTTAAATATTGAAAATTATAGATTCAGTGAAACAAACGTTTTGGATGATAAGGTATTGGCCAGTTCAGGAGATTATTCAAATGCAGATGATGTATCTGTAGCTATTAGGACATATGGTGAGTATTCTTATACATTATCGGTATGGAATTGACCTACCTTAACTTGTGGAAGTTGCGAATTCCTAAAATTCTTGGTATTGGTGTTCGGTAGGTTATATTTGTTGAAGCAGCGGTTTAATATAGTGCTATTGATGGGGCAGTCTCTGAAGTAGTTTATGTTGATTTTGAAGTTACTAAGGGGAATATGGCGATACGTTACTATAAATTTAAAAACAATTTTAATTATTCATTAAAAATATTAAAAAAATTTTTTTATTATTTTTTTCTCTTTGTTTTTATTCTAAAAACAATCTTTATTTTTAAAAATAAGAACTTATAAATAGTTTTAAAACAGGATATTCAATTCTAAAACACTATTGTAATAATTATCTCTGCTGGTGTTTTTATGAACTGGAAAGAGAATTCAATTAAAAACACTCCAATCAATTGGAGGAATAGACATTCTTGCTGCTGAAAATATGGTGCTTGCTATCTCTTATTTTTTACTACATATTGTTGGCCATTAACCTGTTAATGTAGCTTTCGTGCATCCGCAGTGAGCATAACCTGTAAAATGGATGAAGTAATATTCCTTTGCCCTATCAAGCAGATTTTTGCAATGGATGTCCAATATGAAGATTTGCTGTCTGAAGAGTCAAATTCATATTTTCTCTGAGAGTTTTCATTCGTGCTTTATGCTAAATCACTAAAATGAATAATGCCATATGTTATGGATTTCTAAAAGCATTTGGATGGGTAAGCATATCATAAAAATGGATATTATTACTGTAAAACGAACTTAACATGTTGTTTTACATCATGTTTTTTTATCATAACATAATGTGAAATATTTTAAACATTAAAAACATGTCCGTTGATGTTGATATCCATTCGAAAGATTAAAAAATCCTCTAAAAATATGTTTTAAATATGTAAATAAAATGTTACACCAAAAAATAAGTTGGAATTTGAATAAATGAGTATACAATTAGTTAAATAACAATTTGCTTGTAATTTGATTCTTTATTAAATATTTTATTTTAATTTTATTTGTAAAATTAAAATCGGAGATTGTTTTGCCTGTTTTGTGGAAAATTTCATCTTGAAATTTTCAATTTTTTATTTCTGTTATTTTCTTTTAAATCATCTATAACTGGTTAATTTTACTTCAATTTAAATTTGCCCCCCCCAATTTCAGTTTTAGATAATATGCAGTAATAAGGTCTATTTTTCAAATTTGGATGAATATCTTTAAATATGAGTTGATTTAAACTAATAAATGTTATATTTAAATTACATTGGTATTTTTTAAAATGTAATTAATTTAAATATACTCTATTAAAATTCAATGAATTTTGTGTTTAATCGAATGATACATTTTAGAGGAATTTAATTTGGCTCTAATTTATCTAAAATTGGTTTAAAGATATTGAATTTTAATAAATTCTTCGTTCAATCATTTATATTTTTAAAATAGGGATGTATTGTTCGATTAAACAAAAATAGTTGCTTTAAACTGCATGTCGAATGCAAGGGTACTTTATTTTCATGGGCCCGCACTGTTAAGGGGTGGTCTTAATCATGAAATTTAAAAACTTTTTAATAATATTCGCATTATTTATGGTGTTGTTGTGTGGTGTTAGTGCTGTTAGCGCAGCGTCTGATAATGCTGTAGATAATTTAACAACTGGTATGGATGATTCTATTTCAGTAAGTAATGGTGAAAATGCGGTTGGTGTGGATAATGAAAATTCTGCATTGAACGCTCAAGAAAACAATAATGGAATTAGCGGACAGTCCCAATTAGACGATATTAATTCAATTAATGAAAATAATCAACTTAGTGCCCAAAATGGGGAAATTCTTACTATAGGCACGGTTAAAACCATTTATGTGGGCCATACTAACACTACTGCGGGGGGTGACGGTTCTAAGGATAATCCATTCACTACCTTTAAAGCAGCTTGTGATGATGTTAATGGTGAAGATAATGTAACAATTTATGTTTTTGGAGGTGAATATCGTCTAGGTGATGGTATGGAATCTGGTATTTATACTCCATTAACATTCAATACAAATAATTTAAATATTGTTGGTTTAAATGGTCCTGTCATCATAAAAAATTATTTTAATACTGAAAAAGGAGGTAATGCTGAAGCATTTTCATTAACCTCATCTAATGCAAATTTTACATTTTCAAACTTAATTTTTGATTATAGTGAAATTACTTATAATTTTTATTATAATGCAAATAAACTTCCAAAAACAGCTTATTTTTTCCCATTTTATGGAGGTGAAAATAATTTTGGAATATATAATAATTGTTCATTTGAAAACATGGGTTCAAAAGCCTTGTTTAGGTATTCTAATCTATATAATTCTAAATTTATAAGTTGTTATTTCGAAAAATCTGAGGGTTTCCTATATTTTGAAATTTCGAATAATATTAGTGTATTTTTTGAAAATTGTATATTCAATACATTAGACACAACTTTGTCTAATACATATACAATGCCATTTAATATAATAACATTAAATAATATTTGGTTTGGTCATAATGAGGGGATTACTATTTTTTTAGTAAAAACACAACGTGTTTTTCATGAAGATGGAAGTTTGTATAATGAGTATAGTTTCCCAGTTTCACGATATGCAGTATTTAATAAAACTAATTTTGTTGTAAAGTATTTGGGCGATAACCAATATGAGATTATTGGTAAGTTAACTTGGAATGGCACTGATAATCAAGATGGAATGGAAAACTTCCAGCCAATGACTGTTCATTTAGAGTCAGAAAATGGCGGGGAATTTGTAAATTCAACAGTTACTTTAGTAAATGGTACTTTTGAAACTATTTATAAAAATTCTGCTTCAAACCATCATAAGATAACAGCTAGTTTACATAATCAAGATATTCCTTTAGAATTTTACACTGTAAATATCACTGCTAAAGAAGCTAACATTAATTATGGTGATGATCAAAACATAACAGTTAATCTATCTCAGGCAATTAATAGTAATGTTACTATTGTAGTCAGTAATGCTACAGATAAATTATATTCTTATAGTGTGAAGATTAATGGCACTGATTCATTTAATTTCACTATTCCAGATAGGCTAAAAGCAGGAACATATAACATTAACATCACATTAAATGAAAATAACTTATATGGAATTGGCACAACTACTTTAACTGTATCTAAAGTTTCTGACTATAAGTTTGAAGTTATTCCTTCCAGTAATGTTAAAGTCGGAGATACTGCAACTATCAACATCACATTACCAGATGATGTTAATGGTACAGTCATTGTTAAATTCGGAAATGAAACAAGAAACTCAGATGCTAACACAACAATGACATTCAACTTCACTAACTTAAAAGCAATCACTTATCCAATAAATGTTACATATGGAGGTAGTGATAAATATACCTCAAATGAAGTAATTGACAGTATAACTGTTGGCAAAGCTGATTCAATCATTGAAATTGAAAATGCAGCATTTACCTATGGTGAGGTCATTGCAATTCCATTTAACATAACCAATGCAAATGGGGTAACTGTTAGTGTTTTAAACAAGGATGATGATGAAGTTGCTACCACTTCAAGCGCCTCAAGCATTATAACTTTAGATACTTTACCTGCAGGTGAATATACTTTAGAAGTAACAACCGTTGTTGACGCTGATAATTATGAATGGGTAACTGAAACATGTAATTTAACCATTAACAAAGCAGATTCAACATTAGAAATTTTTGATAAAGAATTCGCTTATGCAACCGAAGCAGTCATCAATGCAGTAACCGTAAACTCAACTGGAAACCTTATTGCAACTTTAACAGATGAAAACAACAATGAAATTCCAGTAACTGATGTATCTGGAGATAATATAACATTACCGCTGTTAGATGTTGGTAAATACACTTTAAATGTAACTACAAACGTAGATGAAAACCACAATAACATTACAAAATCTGCAACAATTACAATTATTAAAACAACTCCATTAATGAATGTAACTGTTGAACCTACACAAAACATTACAACTAAAGACAATCCAACATTAACAGTTAAATTACCATCTGATGCTACTGGTGAAGTTGTTATTAAAGTTAATGGTAAAAAAGTTAAAGATGATTCTGCAAATGAAACTATTACTATTAATTTAAATAATGCACCTGGAGATTATGTAGTTGATGTTATCTATTCTGGTGATAAAAACTATGAAAGTGACAGTGCAACCAAAGAGTTCACAATCTCCAAAGCCGAAATTTCAATAACTGCAAACCAAACAACATTCGAAGAAGGAAATGCCTCAACAATCGAAGTAACAATCCCAAATATTAACTCAGGAATAGTTTTAGTTGACGTTGAAGGTAAAAAATTCTACGGTGACATTAACAATGGTAAAGCAATCATAACTCTTGAAGGATTACCTGAAGGAAACTATACAGCAAATGTCAAATTCTTTGGTGATGACATATACAATGAAGCAACAACTACTGCTGATGTAAAAGTATCTGAACCTAAAATCATTACTGAGTTAAAAGAACAATTAGAAGAAGCACAGGCTAATGCTACTCAATTGAAGGATAATCTTGATAATGTTTCTGGTCAATTGGTCGATGCTCAGGCTAATGCTACTCAATTGAAAGAAGATCTTGATGAGCTTAATCAGACTGTAGCTGGTAAGGATGCTGAGATTAGTAATCTTACTGATGTTGTAGCTGGTAAGGATGCTGAGATTAGTAATTTGACTGATGTTGTTTCTGGTAAGGATGCTGAGATTAGTAATTTGACTGATGTTGTTTCTGGTAAGGATGCTG
>NZ_CADCJB010000015.1:0-47649 GCF_902801725.1 uncultured Methanobrevibacter sp.
TTTTCATCTTCAGATACTTGATCTTTGAGTTCATCTAAGGTTTTTTCTGAAGTGTAAATTAATGAGTCTGCATTGTTTCTGATTTCGATTTCTTCTTGTCTTTTAGCGTCTGCTTCAGCATTCATTTCTGCTTCTTTGACTTTTTGTTCGATTTCTTCATCGGATAATTTTGTTGAGGAAGTAATGGTAATTGCTTGTTCTTTACCGGTTCCTTTATCTTTAGCAGTTACATTGATAATACCGTTTGCGTCAATATCGAATGTTACTTCAATTTGTGGAACACCTCTTGGTGCAGGTGGGATTCCTACAAGTTGGAAACGTCCAAGTGAAGTGTTGTCAGCAGCCATTTTTCTTTCCCCTTGCAATACGTTAATGTCTACAGAAGGTTGGTTGTCTGCAGCTGTGGAGAATATTTGGCTTTTCTTGGTAGGAATAGTAGTGTTTCTTTCAATTAATGTAGTGGATACTCCACCTAAGGTTTCAATACCTAATGATAATGGAGTTACATCTAAAAGAACGATGTCTTTAATTTCTCCAGCTAATACTCCTCCTTGAATAGCAGCACCCATGGATACACATTCCATTGGGTCAATACCACGTTCAACTGGTTTTCCTATGAATTTTTCAACAAATTGCTGTACGATTGGCATTCTGGTAGGTCCACCAACTAAGATGATTTTATCAATTTCAGATTTACTCATTTTTGCATCATCTAATGCTTGTTGCATTGGTTTACCAGATTTTTCAACAATTGAATCAACGAGCTCTTCTAATTTAGCTCTTGTAAGTGAAATGATTAAGTTTTTAGGGCTTCCGTCAGCTCCCATTGCAATGAATGGTAAGTTTACTTCGGTAGTTGTGGTGGTGGACAATTCGATTTTTGCTTTTTCAGCAGCTTCTCTTAATCTTTGTACTGCTTGGTCGTTGTCCATTAAGTCAATTCCTTCTTTAGCTTTGAATTCATCAGCTAAGTATTTGATTAATACGTTATCCATATCGGTACCCCCGAGTTGGGTGTCCCCGCTGGTGGATCTTACTTCAAATACTCCTCCACCGAATTCCATGATGGTTACGTCTAAGGTACCTCCACCTAAATCGTATACCATAATGTTCATGTCATCTTCTTCTGCTTTGTCAAGACCGTATGCGAGGCTTGCAGCGGTTGGTTCGTTTACGAGTCTTACAACATCTAATCCTGCAATGGTTCCTGCATCTTTGGTTGCAGTCCTTTGGTTGTCGTCAAAGTATGCTGGTACGGTAATTACTGCTTTTTCAATAGGTTCTCCTAAGAAAGTTTCAGCATCTTTTTTGATTTTTTGCAAGATGAATGCGGAAATTTCCTGTGGGGAATATTGTTTTCCGTTTACAGTTACTTTGTGGTCAGTACCCATACTTCTTTTAATTGCACTGATGGTGTTTTCAGGGTTGGTAACTGCTTGTCTTCTAGCAGGTTCACCGACTAACATTTGACCGTCATCAGTAAATGCAACATAACTTGGGAAGGATTTACCGTATTGACTTGCTCCTTCAGCGGAAGGAATTGGGGTTGGTTTACCTCCTACAAGTACAGATGCAGCTGAATTACTTGTTCCTAAATCGATACCAATAATTTTTTCTTTTTTAGCGTCAGACATAATTATCACCTATTTTTTTATTTAATAATATAATAAACTTGATTTATTTTTTGCAAACTATAACTTTGGAGTATTTGAGGACTTTGTCTTTATACATGTATCCTTTCATCAGTTCATCTATAACATATCCGTTTTCAACATCATCGGATTCTTGAACCATAAGCGCCTCATGCTTGTTCAGGTCAAATTTTTCGCCTTTTGCAGGTATTTCTTCAACGCCTTCTTTTGTCAAGATATCTTTAAATTTGTTGTAAATGAGTTCTACTCCTTCTTTTAAGTCATTTTCATTTTCAATTTCTAAAGCTCTGCCGAAATCTTCATAACAATCAATGAATTCTTTTATGATGTCCTCATTAGCGAATTTGATAATTTCCTTATTCTGCTTTTCAGTTATTTTTTTGAAATTTTCGAAATCTGCTTGAAGTCTTTGGGATAAAGCGATGTATTCTTGAGTTTCATTTTCTTGTTTTTCAAGATCTTCCTTGAGTTTGGTCAGTTCTTCGTCTTTGAGAGCTAACTCTTCAAGAAGTTCATCGTAACTTTCTTGATTATCTTGAGTTTCAACTTCAGTTTCGCCTTTATTTTCATCAGTCATACGTGCACCCTTTTCTTGTTTTTTGAAAAACTTTTGTAATAACTCTCCATCGAGAATAGTATTCTTTAAGTTCTTTAATATTGGTTTTGGGAATTTATGGACATATAGGAAAATGGTTCATCAAACAAGAGTTATTACTTTAAGTTTTTTTGAACCAAATATTAAAGTAACAAAAAGTTATCTTTCTCTTACTATATTATAGTAACAAAAAGTTATATAAAGGTTTCGATATAATAGTATAATTATGACTAACACAAACGACATTGAGAAAAATAATAACTATCGCAAAAACGACAATTCTCCTAGAGGTCATATAGAAATTAGAGGACATTACAATGATGACCTCGGAGAGATTGACGAAGAAGATATCCTTGATGTATTAGGTTGTAAGACTAGAAGAGACATTATAAATCTTTTAAGGGAAGAACCTATGTTTGTTAGTGAAATTTCAAATGAGCTGGACATCGGTCAAAAAGCGATTATAGCTCATTTGCGTGCTATGGAAGATATAGGTATCCTAAATTCTTCTTATAAAAAGATTTTAAGAGGGCGTCCTCGTAAATACTATGATTTACAGAATGAAGTTAACATCCACATTACTATTAACCGCAATAGTTTCGATGTTAATTTTTCAGATGAGATTCTCAATACGTTACAACTTCCATCAGGGGACGAATGGTCTAAATTATTGGATATTGAAAGAAGAATCGATGACGGACAGCTTGAAGCTATTGATGAATTGAAAAATCAGATAAGATTATACGGCAACCTTTTGGACAGGGCCGAGTATATTCTTGAGAGAACTTTGAGAAGAAGATGACTTCGTTGTTGGTCATTGACTGTTTGAATTAACTTCAAACATTTCTTTTTTACTTTTTTTTAGCGTTATTATATTTTTTTAGCGACAATAGCCTGGCCCAGTGAAACGGATCCGTCTCCGGCACAGGTGTTTAAATGCTGAATGAACCTGCAATCGTTATTTTCAATGTAATTTTTAATGGTTTGGCTTATGGCTTCGTTGTATAGAACTCCTCCGGTTGCACCGATGTCAGCCACATTCTTTCTGGTTGCCGCATCTATGGCAAGTTCACCAAGTCCTTTTGCAACTGCTTTTTGGCCTGCTGATGCAACATCAGCCTTTTTTTCTCCATTTTGATATAGTCTTACGACTTCCCTTAGGATTTCAGTTGTATTCAGCATATTGTTTTCGATTATCACAGGAATGTCCAGTTCCTTGGTGGCATAATATGCCGCAGATTCAAGCTTCATGGAACATTCTCCCTCATATGTTCGCTCATGACAGATTTCAAGAGCCACTGCCATTGAATCAAGAACCCTTCCGGTACTGGTTGTTTTGCCGACATTGATTCCAGCATCAATCTGCTTAAAGATATTTCTGATTTCGATTTCGCCATATTTGAAGTAATCAATGTAATTGCTGATTAAATCTTCATCTTTCAGGATGCTTGTAAGCATTCTTGCAGGATATCTGGTTGCAACATCTCCTCCAGGCATTAATTGGGGCTCAAGATGGCCTAACCGTTCAAAGGTATTGATGTCGGTGTAGAGAATTTCTCCTCCCCAGCTTGTGCCGTCACTTCCATAACCTACTCCATCAGCAGTGATTGCAATCATCTCATCAATTCCATGGTCGTTTGCAAGTGCAACTGCATGTGCATGATGATGCTGAACCGGCAACACTTTTGCACCGTGTCTCTCCCCCAATTCATGTGCGAGCCTTGTTGTGAAGAAGTGGGGGTGCATGTCGCATGCAATTACGTCAAAATCGTTGATTTTTGTAATCCTTTCCATATTTTCAATGGCATTTTTCAGAAATTCCAATGTTTTAGGCTTGTTTGTATTTCCGATGTGCTGTGACGGATATGCCCTGTCTCCACGGGCAATTGAAAAGGTAACGTCAAGTTCAGGACCTAATGATAAAACGTCAAGGTCATTGACATCATATTTGATTGTATAAGGTTCTGGTGTGTATCCCCGTGATCTTCTAATGAATGACAGCTCATTATTCCTGAATCTGATTACGGAATCATCGCATCTGTTTAGGATTCTGCGGTTATGGACTAATGAGTAGTCATTGACTCCGTTGATGATTTCGCTGTTTTCAATCATCATAGGTTCTCCAGGAATATTTGCTGATGTCATGACATATGTGTCAATATCTCCTTCATCAAAAAGCAGATAATGCATCGGAGAGTATGGAAGCATCACTCCAATGTTGTGAAGTCCGGGAGATAGGCTTTCTGGAAACGGATAATTGTCTTTTTTCTTTAAAATCACAATTGGCCTTTTGTTGGAAGTTATTGTGCTGATTTCCTTTTCGGACAGTTGAGCATAATTTTGAACGGATTTTAAATCTTTGCTCATGACTGCAAAAGCCTGATTCGGACGGTTAAGGCGGTTTCTCAGTTCCCTTATTGCCTTATCGTTATATGCATCCACGACCAGATGTGTTCCTCCGATTCCCTTGATGGCTAAAATTTTTCCCTCTTCAAGAATCTCCGCCCCTTTTTTAATGGGATTTTCAACATTCAATTTGTCTGACCCTTCATATATTGCCATTTGGGGCCCGCAGTCACTGCAGCATATTGCTTCGCCGTGGTAACGTCTGTCAAGAGGCTGCTTATATTCCACAAGACAATTTTCACATAGGGGAAATTCCTCCATTGAAGTTCTAATCCTATCATAGGGCACGCTTTCGATTACAGTAAACCTCGGACCACAGTCGGTGCATGCATTGAATGCATATTTGTAGCGTCTGTCCTTAGGATTTCTTATTTCCTCTAGGCATTTGTCGCATATTGCAATGTCTGGTGGAATAACGCTTACTCCGGAATATGAATCGCCGCTTTCGATTATTTCAAACGAATCATAGTTTTCAGCTTCGATTTCTTCAACATCCATAAAATCGATTTTGGCTATTGGGGGCAATTCCTTCGGAAGTCTTTCAATAAAATCAGTTGTATTTTCGCCCTCAATAATGATTTCGACAACATTTCCAAGATTTCTGACATATCCATTAAGATTCAAGTCAGATGCCAGCCTATATACGTATGGCCGGAATCCCACACCCTGGACTATTCCCTGTGTCAAAACCTTTTGAGCTTTCATAGATATATTATTTAAGTTAAATTTTATATAAAATTTTATCCTAAGTAATACTATGAAAGATATTCTTGAAAGATTGGTTGAAGGGGAAATTGATATTGGCGAGGCAGAAAATCTTCTGAAGGCAGATGCTATTTTGGAGTTTGATGATGTCGCCAAGTTTGACATTAAAAGGGATAATCGTACAGGATTTCCGGAAGCCATTTTTGCGCAAAGCAAGGATTATGATGATTTGATTTTAATAATAAGGAAGTTTCTCCAAAAAAGTAGCGATGATTTGATTATAACAAGGTTGTCTAATGAAAGATATGAAAGGATTCTAAATGACCTGGGGAATGATTCACTTATTTTTGACTATAACAAGAGGGCCAAAATTTTAGTTATCAGAAAGGAAGTCGCAAAAAAAGAGCCAATTGCAAAAATAGGTATTATCACTGCTGGAACTTCAGACATCGCTGTTGCTGAAGAAGCTAAAGTGATTGTTGAGGAAGGAGGATGTGAAGCTATTACTTCTTATGACATAGGCGTTGCAGGAATTCACAGGCTGTTTCCACAGATTGCTCATATGGTTAAGGAGGGCGTTCGTGCATTCATCGTCTGTGCAGGAATGGAAGGTGCACTTCCTTCAGTTGTTGCTGGACTGGTTGATGTTCCGGTCATTGGTGTTCCCACTTCCATCGGATATGGCGTTGGAGAAGGAGGAAGGGTTGCTCTTGATGCAATGCTCCAGTCATGCGCTCCGGGCATAGCTGTTGTAAATATCGACAACGGATTTGGGGCGGGTGTATTCGCTCTTACAATAGTGAACTCTGATTAAAGGAGTTATATAAAAATTTGAGGTTTTGAAGGGGATGTGAAGCTAATCCTTAAGAGGAAGTCTTTTTATTGCTTCATGAACTCTTTTACAGTTGTTTTTGTCGTTGAATAAGAAAAAGTCATCGATTCTTTTGGAATATTTATCTTTTATTTTGCACTGATTTTCGATGTAGTATATTATTATGTCAACAAGTTCATCTTCATCTTTACACACTTCTCCCATTCCCATTGTTTCATAGTCAAAGTAGCTCTCTTCAAGATTGAAATGGTAATCCTCTCCGTACTGGTAGTAGATAACAGGCTTATACAAGTATGCAAAATCAAAAGCTACGGATGAATAATCAGTAATAAGCAGTGATCCGTTGTTGAATAATGTCTGAAACTTGGTTTTTTCATAGTCGATTTTAACATAATCGTTTTCATCAAACAGATTAATGAAATTATAAACGTTTGGATGCGGCCTGAAAATAATATCATATCCATATTCGCGCGCTTTTTCGATTAGTCTTTCATTATTTATCAGGCTATTGAATCTTTTGAAATATTCGGTTTCTTCGATATATTCATTTGATTTCCTGGTTAGATACCTTCTCCAGGATGGCATGATTATGATTTCATGTTTGTCCTCAACATTTTTCAGATTGTCATATCTTGGCAGGCCCCGCAGCTGAACTACGCCCTTTCCATAATTATAAGGGAATTTGAAAGTTGAATCATATTCTCTCTTTGAGCTTACCAAAAAGAAGCATATATTCATGTTCTTTTTGTTTAACCAGTCGGAAATATTGTCTTTAAGGATTCCATGCTGTAAAAATATGTTATTTGATTTTGGAAGTCCTGCAAAAAATGGATAGCCTCCCCAGAAAGGATAAACTATTTCATTATCCGGATGTGATGAAATGATGTTTTCCACATACAATCCCATGAATCTGTGTTTGATGGATTTGTAGGGTATGATTTTTCCAATCTTTTCAATTTCTGCATAATCTTCGCTTTTGGAATCCAAAACAAAGTATTTTTCGATATCCTCATTTTGTTTGACTGAATATTTGAATAGATGAAGTCCGTTGTCATCGGATTCTGTAGGACGGTCCATGTAAAACCATATTCTTTTATTTCTAAAAATTGGATACCCGGCCATGTAAAGCATTCTAAATGGAATTGCCTTGTAAGCGCTTGGATTGCGTGTTTTAACAAGATTCACTAATGCTTTTGCTTCTTCCTTAATCCAGTTAAGTGTTGTCTTCTTTTTTATATGGATGCTGTTGTTTTTCAATATGCTTATGAAATGTCTGGTTTTGGCATAGCCTACACTTCTTGAGAAGTTGCACGGCCTTGAAAAATCAATGTCCAATTTTTTGTTTTCTGATTCATATCCAAGTTCATATCTTCTGTCGGTCGATAAGGGGATATGTGCTTCAATTGAATAATTTGATGCATATTTGTGCCCCAAGCTATACCTGTCATATTGGGGAAATTCTTTTATTTCAGTGTTTATTTTTTCACCGTTAACCAGTAAGTCAAGGGGTCGGGGTGAAACATTCGTTATGCTGGCCAGTATATTCAATTCATTATTTATAATGTCATAAACATCGACAAATACGGTATTAAGACTCAATTTGTCCTTTAATTCCTCAGGAATTTCGCCATATTTCATTAAGAATAAAAATATCTTAGTATCGTTTTCAATTAGGATGTTGTTTAGGATTATGTCGTCGTCAATTTGATTTACAGGGTTTTTTAATTCGGATAGGTCTATTTCATCATTTGATGCTTCAATTGTCGAAAGCCATTTCAGCTGGTTCACCAATTCAAACTGCACAAATTTAGCTACTTCCCCGAATTTGGCTCTGCTTTTTTCTATTATTCTGTTAAGATTCTCGTCAATGAATTTTGAATATGTATCATTGTCGATGATGAAGTCTTCAGTTGGAAGAATCTTCTCTTCTATATTTTCAATGTACAGTCCTCCATCCTTGCAAATTCCCATTTGAGGATGATTTATTGTAATTTCATTGAGAATAGTGTTGAACTCAGCATATCCATTTAAAAATTGCAGATTGTCGGCATATTCTCTTTTAATAATGGTTGAAAGACCTAGAAGTTGTGCCTGTTCGGGATTTTCATACAAATCGAAGACTCTTGAACTTTTAATTTCATAATTCAGGTATCTTTCCAGTTTTCCGTTTTTATAGTAGTATGCAGGCAATACTAGTGTGGTGATGTTGGGATTATTTTCAATAAACTTTAGGGATTTTTCAAATGTTTCTTCGGAAAGATAATCATTTGCTTTTATAAAAAGAATATACTCTCCACTTACATTTTCAAGCCAGTCATTGCATATATTTGGTGATGTTGCGGTAACATGTTGTATATTGTTTGGATATTTGTCAATATACTCATTGCAGGTCTTTTGAGTTTTGCTTAATGCATCATCTATGATTATGACTTCAATATTGTCATTAAAATGTAATGTTTGATTAATTAGGGAGGTGAGTGTTTTTTCAATTCCTTCATTTGAATTGTTTGACAACAATATTACAGAAAATTTAAATTCACTCAACTTCATTCCTCTATTAATCTTGTGATTGCTTATAGTCTGGATGCATTGTTTCAATTATGAAGTCCAAATCTTCATTCACTTTCTTCATGCTTTTATATCCATTCATAAGTATACAATAAGCGCGATGATCTTTATAGAAACATGAAATGATTAATGTGTCGTTGTCCGACTTTAGCATTGACTGGTAGACGGTCACTTTATTGATTTTTACAGTTTTATTTGTGATATTATCGTAATCATCTTGCTCTTGGAACGCCGCACTCATATTGCCTAAAATGTTTTTAATATCTCTTCTTTTTTCGAAATCCAGGATTTCAATTTTTTCAGTATTCTTTTTATTGTATAGCTCTACTGAATATGATTCGGAGCCGCTGACTGCGAAACCGTCAGGTATTGTAATTGTAGTTTTACTGAATGTAGCAATTGCACTTCCTACGGTATTTGAATTGTCCACTATATAGTACATGGACCCAACTCCTACAACAAGTATTATTATAATTAATGCCCATCTTTTATCCATTTTCAAACCCTTTTTTTATTTCTTTTTACTGCTTTTTACATAAGCTTCGCAAACTTCTTTCGCTTCGCCTTCCATGACAATTTTCCCGTCTTCAATCCAAATGCATCTGTCGCAGATCTTTTTTATCTGTCCTATGGAATGGGAAACAAGAAGAACAGTTACTCCATCTTTCATCATGGATTTAATTTTTGCGGAACTTTTTCTTTTAAATTTGATATCTCCGACTCCCAACACTTCATCAAGTATTAGGATATCAGGTTTTATTGCGGTTGCTACTGAAAAACCAAGTTTTGATTGCATACCTTTTGAATAATTTTTTACGGGGTAGTTGATGAATTCTCCAAGTTCTGAAAATTCAACAATCTCATCGTATTTTTCTTTAAGGTAATTCTCTTCCATACTTAGGTATGCCCCATTCAGGAAAATGTTGTTTTTTCCGGTATAGTTTTTATCAAAACCTGCACTTATGGCAAGCAATGGCGCAACTTTTCCGTTGATTTTAACGCTACCTTCTGTAGGCTCATAAATTCCGGATATTATTCTTAAAAGTGTACTTTTACCAGCTCCATTAAAACCAAGGACACCCATTCTTTCGCCTTTGTGAACTTTAAATGTAATTCCATCAAGAATTCTAATCTTTTGCTTTTCCTTTTTGTTTCGTTTTAATGTTCTGATAACATATTCTTTAAGGGTATCAATTTTGTCTTTTGTAATTTTAAATTCCATTACAAGGTCAGTTACTTCAATTGCAACTTCCTTGTCCATGGTAGGTGTGGAATCTTTTTCTTTCTTTCGAAATCTACTAAATATACTCATAAATATTACCCTTTTTAAATTTCTAATGCTAATTTTTTATCGTAAATGTTAAATAGTAAAATACCTACGAAAAATACTGTGAATGCGAATGCTGCCAGATAGGCTAGCGTATTGAAATTCGGCACAACTCCATAAACAACAGCTTCTCTAAAGCATGTGATTGCGGAATATATAGGATTCAATGAAAAGATTTTCTGTACTGTACCCGGCACGATTTCTATTGGATAGAACAATGCTGATGCATACATTAAAATTAATGTGAACACGTTGTAGAGGTATCCCACATCTGAAAAGTATGTATTGCATACTGCAAGGATTAATCCTACTCCAAAAATCAATATCACTAACAAGAATATTGGTATGATTGCATATATGCTTGTCATATGGAATTTTGCTCCGGTTATTAGCATAACTCCGAATAGGATTACAAAGGATATTAAAAAGTTAACGAATTCGTAACATACTGCGCTAACTGAAAACATGTATTTTGGCACATAAATCTTTTTCAAAAGGCTAGCGTTTCTTTTTATAGATCTCATGGCTCCTTTTGTTGCGGAGTTATAAAAATCATAAATCAATCTTCCGGATAAAAAGTAGACGGGGTAATTTTCAATTGATCTACCAAATAACATTGAAAAGATTGCAGTAAATACTAACATTATTAAAAGAGGATTGAAGAAACTCCAGAGAATTCCTAATACTGAATCCTTGTATTTTGCAGTTAAATCCTTTTTAACTAATTGTTTTAATAAAAATTTTTTTTCAGCTACTGTATCAAACATTTTTTAACCAATATTCCTTCGATTTTTTAATAATATAATTATGTAAATATAATATTTATATTTATTAACCTATTTTCTTCTTCGGGAAAATTCCTCGAAGACCTCATCGATTTCCACACCCTTGTAGACTAAAATCAAAAGAGTATGAAAAATCAAATCTACAGATTCGTATACCAAGTTTTCATCATTTTTGGCAGCAAGCAATACCTCTCCGGCCTCTTCAGCTATTTTTTCAAGTATCTTGTCTTCGGCTTTTTTATCGCTGTCCTGCATGATATTTGATGTATATGAATCAATTGGATTGTCTCTTCTTGACTCTAAAACTTCATATACTTCACGAATTATCCTGTCATTATCCATTTAATCATCATCCTGAGATGCTTGGTCTTGCATACTTTCAGTAAGTGCAATTAATGGATGTTTGTCATCGTCAATGATTTCAATATCATTAAATGTTCTAATTCCAGCTTTGTCAGCGGTTTTTTCCATACCTAACTTGATGTCCTGACCTAGGTCAACAACATATGAATCTACAGTTTCATAACCTTTTTGCTTTGATGCTACTGCCCTGTGGTGACCATCTACTAAAATCCAGCGGTCTCCAGTTTTAACGACAATAGCAGGTTCTGCTAATCCTTTTTCTAATTCATAAGCTCTTCCTTCAAGTTCATCTGCATAGACTTTGTCCTGTGTAGGTCTCAATTTGTTGGTTTCAACAGGCATATGTTTTAATGTAGTTTTAATTCCGTATAACTGTTCCATGGTCTTTTTGAAGTATTCCACTTTGTTAGGTGTTGATCTTTCAATGTGTGACCTTACCATATCTGTGTTTGTAATGATTCCAACTAACGCTCCATGTCCGTCTACAACAGGCATTCTTGAAATTCCTCTTCTAAACATTACTCTTGAAGCATCATTGATGGTCAAATCTTGGTTTGCAACTACCAACTTTTTGGTCATCAATTCCTTAACGGTTTCTCCCCATTCCTTTGATATGATGTCAAATGCAGTTATCATACCTACTAATTTTCCGTTTTTAACAACGGGATAACTATTGTGACGACTTTCTTTCATTAGGCTGATAACTTCTTCGGTTTTTGTTTCCGGAGTAACATTAATAACATTTTTTGTCATATAATCTTTTACATAAGATTTTTTTCCTGCCATTTTTTCTCATCCCCTTTATTCAATATTTTCTTTTAGTAATTTAACTGTTTCACCAGGGTCAGCTTTCCCACGAGTTAATCTCATTACTTGACCTACTAAGAAGTTAAGGGAAGCTTTTTGACCACCTAAATAATCATCAACTGCTTTAGGATTTTCTTCAATAGCTTGTTTTACTGCAGCTAATACTTCATCATCTTTTACAACACCAAGCAATCCTAATTCTTCAGCAATCTCTTTTGGAGATTTGTCATTGTTCGGCATTTGTTCAATGATTTTATGACCTGCTTTTGCGGTAATTTCCTTATCCTGAAGCATTTTTAAGAATTCAACTAAATCATCAACGCCAATTCCACTATCTGCAAAGTCCAATTTGTTATAGGACAATACTCTTTTAAGTTCATCTCTCATTACTTTAGCAGCAAATTTGGAATCAATTTCCTTTACAACTTCCTCATATGCAATAGCCAAATCGAGTTCTGATGTTAAAACCTTTGCAGATTCCTCGTCAATGCCGTATTCCTCAACAAATCTTTTCACTTTGTTGTGTGGCGCTTCAGGCATTGTGTCTAAAATGTGTTGGATGGTTTCATCACTGATTTTCATTGGAGGCAAATCAGGATCGGTAATGAATCTGTAATCGTCTGCATCTTCTTTCATCCTCATTCCCACGGTAATCATTTGGGATTCAAGGTATGCACGTGTTTCCTGTTTTACTTCAACTCCTCTTTTCATAAGGTTTTTTTGTCTTATAAGTTCAAATTTCAATGCTTTGTACGCACCCTTGATAGAGTTCACGTTTTTCATTTCTACTCTGTTTCCTCCGTTGATAGAAATGTTTACGTCAGCCCTCATGGTACCTTCTCCACGGGCTCCTCCACTGTACTGTAAAACACGAATTAATTCTTTTAAAAAGTTTCTTGCTTCTTCTGGAGATTTTATGTCCGGTTCAGTAACAATTTCAACCAATGGAATTCCTGAACGGTTGAAGTTGACAGTTCCTCTATCAGGTTTGAATTGACCTGGATCCTCTTCAGCGTGAATTTCTCTTATCCTGATTCCGTTCAGTTCCCCGTTGATTCCGATTGGAACTGATGTTCTCTGATAACCTGAAGGCAAATCCGGGTAGTCATAATGTTTTCTCATGAAGTAAATAACATCTTGGTCAATTTCACAGTTAAGCATTAAAGCTATCATCAATGCATTTTCCAATGCCTTTTCATTTGTTGGGTGTGGTTTTGCACCTGGTTGGTTCAAACAGATTGGGCAGATGTTTGAATTTATCGGCGCGTCCTGATAATTGGTAGGACAATCACAGAATAATTTTGATTCGGTTTCTAATTGTACGTGGATTTCAAGTCCACACATCATATCAACATCGTCACTAATAATAATTCCTCCATAAGGATAATTTTTTAATAATTTATATTATATCTATATTTATTAGATTAGATTTATAAAGATTATTAAAATAAGGTATTTTTTGGCAATGGTTTTGGTGATGTGGTCCAAATCAATATTTGTTTTTCAATGATTCTTTGACATATCTTTTAATGAATTTGTCCAAATCTGGTGAAACTTCACTTTTTTCGGGACCTAATTTGTTTTTATCGGTAAATGTTCCCTTAAGTTCCCGTCCAGCCCATTTCACTTCTTCTTCAACTCGTTTACCATATTTTGTTGCAAACATTTTGAATAATGGGAATTTGGTTATGCCATTGGCCCCGCTCAATATCAGTATTCCTATATTTGCAAGATTGTCAATCCATGTTCCGCAGATTATTTCGATATCGGGGAAAGCTAATCTGACTTTGGCAACAACCTGAGCATAATAGAGTGATGCTGGCTGTGATGAATTCGCATAAACGGTTTCCTTGTGGGGATTCAATGAGTAAAATATTACTCTGTCGATTTTGTGATCTTTTATGTAGTCAATTACATAGTCCACATCATCCAAAGTTTCGCCAAGTCCCAATATGATTGTTATTGCTTTTTTAAACCCAAGATTTCCTGCCACATCTAACATATTGCTTATATCGTCTAACTTTTTACTTGGGCAAACATTTTCATGGATTTTGGGATTGGCCACTTCTACAGCGCCGGTTATGCCTTTGATTTCTGAACCGTATTCATTAAGTTCATCTGTAATTCCTGTATTTAGCCAAACTCCATCCCCTGTAATGCTTTTTATTGTGGTTGCAATTTCTTTAATTTCCTGTGTGGAAAATGATTCATATCCTCCAGATAAAAATTCGATATTCCAGTCAAGTCGTTTGCACATTTCCGCTTCAGCATAAATGTTGCTGATGTTTCGTCTGGCTTTTTTCGGATCTTTGATTTTATCTTTTTGTGTTGACATATAACAAAAAGCACAATCTCCTTTATCACACCACCATGATAGAAATACAGCTCGTTCAAGTGTTATTAGGTTTCCATGATGCTTTAATGTTGTTTCATTAGCTTTTTTTATTAAATCAAATATGTTAGAATCCATATTTTTATATTGATTCTTAAAGTTTATATATTAGTTTGTCTAATGTTATTATTGTAAAATTATTTTGTTTTTTCCAATAAAGTTAAGAAAAACCAAAAGATTTATATACTATGCAAATAATAGTTATTATTACTGTTTAAAGTCTTTTGATTTTTAAACATGGGTTTTATTTGGTTGAGTAGATGGGTTATTATATGCCATCGTAGCTCAGTAGGTAGAGCGTTCGGCTGTTAACCGATTGGTCACAGGTTCGAGCCCTGTCGATGGCGCTTTGAGGGCCCATAGCTTAGCCAGGTAGAGCGTCCGGCTCATAACCGGAAGGCCATGGGTTCGAACCCCATTGGGCCCATGTTAACTAAATTTGTATGTATGTATGCTCCGGTGGTGTAGTCCGGCCAATCATTTCGGCCTTTCGAGCCGAAGACTCGGGTTCGAATCCCGGCCGGAGCATTTAAAAAATTTGTTAAGATTTTTAATGGTTTCTATGTATCCTTTGTTTTTATATAAGCGGGGGTGCCCGAGAGGCCAAAGGGGACAGGCTTAGGACCTGTTGACGCAGGTCTACCAGGGTTCAAATCCCTGCTCCCGCATTTTTAACATATTTTTTATATTTTAATTGTAATCTATGCCGGGGTAGGGTAGGTGGTCATCCTCCGGGACTGTGGATCCCGGGACTCGGGTTCGAATCTCGGCTCCGGCCCCATTTTATAAAACTTATTTTTTCTGATTATATTACTTTTCAAATGCTCTTTGATGAGATTTAAATATTAATGTTGTAAAAATAATAAATGATAATTACAAATTTTAATTAATTTTTTTATCTAGTTCAACATTCTTTGACAAACTAATGGATAAAGGTGTAATCATGGCTAAAAAAGGTTCAGCTGAAGAAAGGGATTTGGTGCATAAACTTTGGGAGAGGAATTTTGCAGCTATGAGGGCTCCTGCATCCGGAGGGGCAACTAAAAATCCGTTGCCGGATGTTATTGCAGGCAATGGAAAATTATATTTGGCTATTGAAGTTAAAACAACCACCAAAGATAAAGTTTATATTGATTCTCCTCAGATTGAGGCACTATGCGAATTTTCTAAAATATTCGGTGCAAAGCCTTATATTGGGGTACGATTCAAGTATACAAAATGGTTATTTTTAGAACCTGAAAATACTCCTCGCACCCGTAACGGAAATTATAAGGTCGAAAAGGATTATGCGCTTGAAAAAGGTTTTGAAATTGATGAAATAGCCGGAATTGACAAACAAATGAAATTTTAGATAAATGGTAATGTTTATATATTATTAAAATATATTTATTATAGTATGTTATGTGGGGTTATGGTGTAACCTGGCATCATCTGGGACTCCAGTTGTCTTTGAAGAAATATACGCGTAACTGAACAGTATCCGTTGTGATGAACAATTGGAGTACTGAGGCAAGAGAAATCCCAGGATCGGGGTTCAAATCCCTGTGACCCCATTTTTTACATTAAGCTTTTTTTCAAAAATTTTAATTACTTTATTGACAATAGTATCTTTCATGAGTTCCAATGATATAATTTTTATTTTAGGTTTTAATTATGATTCAAATTGTTATTTAATTAATGGCAATACTTTGGTAGATACTGGCGCTGGTGCAAATAAGGATTATTTGTTCTCCAAACTCCGGGAAAATGGTGTGGAGCCTGAAGATATTGGATTGGTTATTAATACGCACTGCCACTTTGACCATATAGGTGGCAATTATCTGTTCCCTGATGCTAAAATTGCAGTCCATAAGGCAGATGCAGTTTCCATCAGGAATAAGGATACCTTGGGCACTTCCATGTCTGCTTTCGGAGAAGATGGAAATTCGAGGGTGGATATTGAACTGGAAGATGGTGATGATATTGCCAATTTTGAGGTAATTCACACTCCTGGCCATACCAAAGGCGGGATTTGTTTATGGGATGGTGAGAACTTAATCTCTGGAGATACAATATTTGCCGGCGGAGGAGTCGGCAGAATCGACATCGGCGGAGATTATCAGGATATGAAAAACAGCATTGGAAAATTAATGAATCTCGATGTTAAAAACATCTATCCGGGTCATGGTCCTATAGTGGAAAATAATGGAAAAGAACATATTAAATTGTCTTATTCCTTATTTTAAAGTTTCAACTTCTGTAAGTTGAAGTCTTTTCTGATTAAAGCATGTTTATATAATCATAGGGTTGTGAACAATCCTTTTTGGAAAGTTCACATGATTATTTTATTTTTCTAATTTTTTAGAGACTTTTTTGAAGTTTCCTCTTTTTACAAGCACTGAAACCTTTTCCCCACGACTTATGATATTGTCTGGTTGAGGTATAACAAGGTTTCCTTTTTGGTATGTGGCAATAATAATGTATTCTTTAGTTGGAGATATGTCTTTGAAACGTTTTCCAATAATTTTGTCATTGGTTATGGTCATATCAAGAATTTCGGCGTCCCCTTCTCCAAGTGTTATCAGTTCAGCCACATTAGGCCTTGTAACGATTTTCTGTAAATAGCCTGCAGCAGTAATTTCAGGGCTGATTACTTGGTCAATGCCAACTTCTTTAAATGCCTCTTCGTGGTCCGGATTACTTACACGGGCAATAATGTTAGGGACATTGTATTTTCTAACCAAAATGCATGACAATAGGTTTGCTTCATCATTTCCTGTTGTCGCAATGAAGAAATCAGCATCTTCAATATTACTTTCCTCAAGCAACTTGGAATTGGTACCGTTTCCACAAATTACTAGTGCATCCAGTTCGGCTGCAACTTCTGAACATAGTGATTCATCACTTTCAATTAATGTAATGTCATATCCGTCTTCAATTAATAAATTAGCAAGTGCAAGTCCTACTCGACCTCCACCCATAATGATTACATACATTATATCGCCTCATAATATATCTGATAATCAATATTTATTTTTGGACATTATAAATATTATCTTTTGAAAATTTCGAAAAGTGCCCTTAATGTAATCAATACTGGATAAATTTCCAATCTTCCAGTCCACATATTAAATAAACTAACAAATTTTAGCACAGGGTGTAATGTATAATTGACTATTCCCAATTCCAATCCATTGTTTCCCTGAAGGGACATAATTGCAAACAGGCTTCTGAATGGGTCATATCCGAATAGGCAGAAAAGTCCCCAGGTAAACATGATGAACATCAGGTATAATGTAATGAAATTCCCTGCCTGTGAAACTGCTTTTTCAGGTATTCTCTGGCCGTTGATTTTGATTGGTAAAATCCTTCCTTCAGGAGACATGATTTCTCGAATATGTCTGTAGATTCCCTTAAAGTAGGTTATCATTCTTAAAAGTTTTATTGCACCTACTGTGGATCCACTTGAACCTCCAGTCAGCATCAGGCACATTAAACAGATTATTACAAACGGTGGCCAGTTGGCCATTGCTGTAGGGGGTGCAACATTTGCTCCAGTTGTTGTAATTGCAGAAACTATGGTGAAGAGAAGGTCCATCGGCATAATGTTTGAGAGGTAGTAAAGCACCACAGTAACAATGGCAATCACGCAAATCATTACTTTAAATTGCAAATCGTAAATTAATGATTTTCCTTTGGTTTTTATAACTTTGTAATGGACTAAAAAACTTGTAGCTCCCAAAATCATCAGTATGTCTGAAATGAGGTAAATAATATCACTCTGGTAGTATCCCATATTTGCATTTTTCACATTCATTCCTCCTGTGGATATTATTGAAAATGCGTTACAGATGGAATCGAACATAGGCATTCCCGCAAGGATATACAGGATTATTCCGGCAATAGTATATATCAGATAAATCTCAAGGGTTTTTTTAAGGGTTGCTTTGATACTTGGTTTTATTCTTTCATCACGAGCTTCTGATTGGTAAAGTTTTGATGAAACAGATCCTGGTTTTGTTAAGATGCCGATAACCATAACAACAACTCCTAAACCTCCAACCCATTGTTCTAAAGCTCTAAAAAATAAGATACTGTGAGGCAATATTTCCACATTTTCATACATTGTTATTCCGCTGCCTGTCAATGCAGACATGCTTTCAAAAACGCCGTCAAGAATAGGCAGATTTGTGGCTAATGTGAAAACAAGCCCTCCGATAAGGCTAGCCCATAACCATGCAAATGATGAAATCATCATACCGTGCTTTAGCCGCATTTTTTTGGCAGTCGCATTTTCAAAGTATTTTTTAAAGGCATAGCCCAAAACGATTGAAATTATTGCAGGTATTACAAAACTGATTATGTCAAATTCAAAATAAATCAAATCAAAAATCAAGGGTATTAAACACATTATTCCGATTGCAATCATCAGGTATCCTGAATCTCTTGCAACAATTAGTAAATCAGTTTTAGTTATATACCTCATTATTCTAATACTTTGAATAAATTTCTATATAAATTTATAAGTATGATGAAATAGTATAATATAAATAAGTAGTGGTAGTTATCATGGATAAAAAAACAGTATTGTTATTAATATTTAGTGTAGCTATTTTGCTTGTAATGCTATGGTTTGTAGGTATTGATCAGGTTATCAGTGCTTTAAAAATGGCTAATCCACTTATAATAGTGTTGGCTATTGCTACTCAAGTTTTTACTTATTTTTTATACACTTTGCGTTGGCAAATTCTCAATAATCTAACGGAAATGGATGTTTCAATCAAAGAATTGCTTCCGATGGTTTTGGTAGGTCTTGCAGTAAATAACATCACCCCTTCTGGACGTGGTGGTGGAGAACCTGTAAGGGCATATGTTCTTGCTAAACGTAAGAACTATCAGTTTGAAGAAACCTTTGCGACTGTCGTAGCTGATAGGGCATTGGATACATTTCCATTTGTCGTGCTGGCAGCTATTACCATAGCGGCAATGGCTTTGTATTTTGATTTTGATTTATGGTTGCTTATTGTAATGGTTGTGGCGGTTATCGTTATTGTTGTTGTTTTGATAGTCCTTATCTACATGTGTATCAATCCTGGATTTGGTCAAAGGGTTGAAGGATGGATTATTGGTCTTGTAAGGAGATTCTATAAGAAAAATTCAGAGGAACTGGAATCTAAAATACATGATGGAATCTTCGGATTCCAGGATACAATGAAACTGTTGATATCCAATAAAAAAGTGATGTCTTACACTATTCCGTTGTCCTTTGTAATTTGGCTTTTTGAAATTCTTAGGGTTTATCTTGTATTTCTGGCATTCGGAGCTAACGTGAGCCTTATCACAATAGGTGAAGTATTTATTGTTGCTTCATTGGTGGGTATGATTCCTCTTCTTCCTGGAGGTTTGGGTGCTATTGACGGTATTATGATTGTTTTCTACTCAGCAGCAGGTATTTCAGCTTCTGTAAGTGCTGCGGCAACTGTTGTTGAAAGGTTGATTTCATTTTGGATGGCTACAATCATAGGTCTTTTGATTTTACCGTATTATGGATCTTCAGCAATGGATAAAATTTCATCTTCATCTTCTTCTGAAGAGCTGGAAAAGAATCTTGAAGAAGACCTGGACGATAAATAGAAAACTTTATTTTAATTCATAATCATAAATTTAATTATCACAAAAAATTAATTTTTTGTAAAAATTATGGTGAAACTATGCAAATTAATGATGTAGATATTAAAAATACTTACGCAGAAGGTTTTGGAATTAAAGTAACTAGAATTTTAGTTACTGCAGCAAATCAAGAATTAGCAAAAATTGCAGCAACCGAAGCAACCGGTTATGCAACTTCTGTTATCGGATGTCCTGCAGAATCAGGTATTGACTGTTTTGTACCTGCTGAAGAAACTCCTGACGGAAGACCAGGTTACGCAATTATGATTTGTCACGCTAGCAAAAAATCACTCGACCATGAATTAATGGAAAGAATCGGTATGTGTATTTTAACTGCTCCTACTGCAGCAGCATTTAACTTACTCGAATCTGAAGATGTATTAAAAACCGGTTTCAAACTCAAATACTTCGGTGACGGATTTGAAAAAGACCTTGAAATCGCTGGCAAAACCGTACATTCAATTCCAATCATGTCCGGTGACTTCTTAGTTGAATCAACATTCGGATTCAAAGATGGAGTAGCTGGTGGAAACTTCTTCATTTTAGCAAAAGACCAAATTACTGGTGTTAAAGCAGCTCAATTAGCTGTTGCAGCAATTGAAAATGTTGAAGGCGTAATCACCCCATTCCCTGGAGGTATGGTTGCATCTGGTTCCAAAGTAGGATCCAACAAATATTCTTTCTTACCTGCATCTACTAACGAAAAAATGTGTGTAACTTTAAAAGATGAAGTTGACTCTGACATTAGAGCTGATGCTGACGGTGTATTCGAAATTGTTATTGATGGTATTGATGAAGAATCTGTAAAAGCAGCTATGAAAGCTGGTATTCAAGCAGCTTGTGCTGTTGACGGAGTACTTGAAATTTCAGCAGGTAACTTCGATGGTAAATTAGGATCTTACATCATGAACTTACACGACTTATTCTAGAGAGATTAACTCTCTTTTCTTTTTTTTTATTTTATTTGGTTTGAAAACATGAAATTTAATTTTAAAGGCAACCTCATCGCTTTTTTGCTTTTATCGGTTCTTTTTTTAGGTATAGGTATTGTTTCCGCTTCTGAAAATGTGACTGATATTGCTGATGTTCAACAGGATATTGAAAGCGATGACGTTGTTCCTGATATAGCAAGCAATACTTATGAGATTCAGTCAAACGAGCAGGCGGCTCTGAAAAATACATCAATCACTTCCAATAATCCTTCAATGTACTATAAGGAAAATGGCCAATTAATCGGTTATTTAAAGGATAATGACAACAAGCCAATAAAAAATAAGAATTTAACAATATCTTTGAACGGCAAGACTTATTCCAAGACTACCGATAAGGTCGGTAAAATAGTTTTAAATTTAAACCTCAAGCCAAACAGATATGATGCAAATATCAAATTCGATGGGGATGCAAATTATTCATCAAGCTATTATAATGCAGTGATTAAAGTTTTTAAAGCCCCATTGTCAATACAAACTAATAACTTTAACACATATTGGAAATCTGATTTATATTTCAAAGCTAAAGTATTAAACAAGGTTACTAAAAAGCCTGTAAGTGGAATTAAAGTTTTATTCAAGGTTTATTCAGGCAAAAAATTATACGGACAGTATTATGCAACCACTAACGGAAAAGGTATTGCATATCTTAATAAGAATTTGCGTGTAGGAACTTATGCTGTCCATGTTTTTGTCAGTGATGCAAAGCAAAAGAAGCAGGTTGTAATCGACAGTTCCAAAAGCAAAGCTACTCTGAAAGTCAAACCTACTGCTGAAATGGGATGCTGTTCAATTTATCTTCAGGTAAGCTCTTCAGAAAGTTTGACAGGATTCAGAAGGGATTCTACTTATTCCGCAGACATTCACATCAAGTCCGTTAACTGGTATGGTCGTGTCGCAGTTAAACAATACAAGACTAATGGAGGTTATTCTTTCCATTCAGTCACAACTGCTGACGGATGGATGCTAGCTACTGGTGGGGCAGATGGTCCTAATGTCAATAGGGATATTGAAAAACTTGCAGGTGAAATGGTAAAATCAAAATCTATTCAAAGTTCTAAACTACGAAAAATCAGAAGTTTGATTAGTTCCTTAGGATTTAGCATAGGGCACTTTGCTATTAAGGCACCTAATGGTAAATATGCTTTGGTTTGGACTGGAGGATTCAAAACAGGAAAGCTTAATCCGGGTCAATATATTTCTGTTCCTAATTCAAGGGACTGCTTCCGTGAAGGTAACTGGAAAAGTTTTGGTGGCAATCCTATTGGTGCAGCCGTTAAGATTTTAGCCAGTGACCCTTATGGTGTAAACAGGAGAGATGTCACAGTATTCTATTGGAAAGCAACAACCAAGGAAGGTTCTACAACATCCTGGGTTAAGGTATATGCTGCAAATGACAATGGGAATGCGGTAGGTGCAGGCACAGCTTACCTTAAGGACAACATTTATTTCAAGGACAAGTTCTTTAGCAAGAACAGCCTTCCGAGCACTCCAAGTAAAAAAATCCTTGGATACCATAATTTCGGCAAAATAAATAAATATAAGGTTCTTACTTCTGTAAATGCTCCGATTGTTACAGCAAGTGTCAATAATTCTAAATGGTTTACTGTAACCATTAAAAATAGAGCTACAAATGCTCCTCTCAATGCTATTTCAATTAAATTGAAGATAGCTACAGGATCTAAATATAGGACTTATTCATTAAAGCTCAATAATGGGGTGGCAAAGCTTAACACTAAGGTATTGAGTGCCGGAAATCACAGGGTATACATATATTCTGCAAATTACAACTACTACATTTCAAAAGTAAGTAAAATAGTTATTAATAAATAGAGATTCCATATCTCTAATTCTTTTTTTTATTCCTGCTATTTCTTTGTCGGCTAAGTTTTTTTTTAAGTATTTTTTTAGGTTTTCAAGTCTCAATAGTCTATTTGTGTATTTTTTCGTGAATGTTAAGATAATTATATTTAGGTCGGATGATTATATTTTAATTTAAAGGTGATTATTTGCATCCGATTGATATGGAGTTACAAAAAATATCCGACACTTAAAAAGTGTGGGATATTATGCATCCGACTGACATGCAGTAATCGAAAATATCCGACACTATAAATGTGTGGGATATTATGCATCCGATAGATATGGAGGTATTGAAAATATCTTACACTTCTTGTAAATAATACTTATCAAATGCTCTCTATGAAAATATATTATATATTTTGTAGAAAGTGATAGTATGGATAACGAACTTTTAGATGAAATACACATGATGCGAAATCATGCGAAACGGACACGAGAAGTATACAAGGATGCTGTAAACAAATACACTACTTTTTGTTCAATGTCTTTGGAAGAACTGTTGAAAGAAGCAGAAGCTGAAGAAGATGCAGGCATCAAATGGAAAAAAAGAAAATTAAAAAGAAGATTGTTAACATTCAGACAACACTTGTTGGAAAACTATGCATTGAATACAGTCAACACTCTTTTAAGACCTATTTTAACAATATACAAATATTTTGAGATTGAACTGTTCCCATTGCCTCCAGTCAACAAAAAGAATGTCACTACTTCAGAACCTATAAGATTCAGTGATTTGCCGGACAAAGAACTGTTAAGGAAAGCACTAAGTGTTGCCAGTCCTTTAATGTCTGCTGTCATTTGCTTTATGGTTTCAAGTGGTTGTGCTAAAAGAGAAGTACTTAATTTAACAATCGGAGATTATATTAAGGCCTTAAGTGACTATACAGATAAGAAAGATATCTATGAAATCATTGAGGATTTGGGCAACGCAGAAAATGTAGTTCCTACATTCAATATCAGAAGACAAAAAACTGATAAACATTACACTACCTACTGCAGTCCTGAAGCTGTTAATGCGATAAATTCATATTTGTTAAGCAGGAATGATCCTTTAACTAATGACAAATCTCTTTTTAAGATTAATTCAACTTATCTTTCGGAAATGTTTGTTGCTATCAATGATGGATTGGGTTTTGGCAAAGTTGGATATTTCAACAGGCTTAGAAGCCATATGCTCCGTAAGTTCCATGCATCTGCACTTTACAATGACGGCATGAGTCTGGATGATGTAAATGACTTGCAGGGAAAGGCTAAAAACAAAACCGATCAGTCTTATTT
This sequence comes from uncultured Methanobrevibacter sp., assembly GCF_902801725.1. Taxonomy (GTDB): domain Archaea; phylum Methanobacteriota; class Methanobacteria; order Methanobacteriales; family Methanobacteriaceae; genus Methanocatella. Next base: position 24,212 of record NZ_CADCJB010000015.1, read on the forward strand.
CATGACAAATCCTGAAGATTTGAAATATGAATACATCAAGCATCTCCATGCTGTAACTATAAATAAGGAAGTTGAAAAGCTGTCCATCAAATCTCCTGAGTTTATGCAAATGGAGAATGAAAAGAATAAGCTTGAATCAGAACTTGTTGACATTAGAAAAGAGATGGATGATGTTAGAGAAATGAAAAGAGAACTGGAAGGTCTCAAAGCAAAAGTTGGAAAATAAGAATGATGAATGTGGTGGCATCTTACTTGTGAGATGCTCCTACCAAACATTCATTTATTTTAATTTTAATGTTGATATAACTAATAGCTACTTTTTTTCTTTTATTTTAATCAACTGGTTTTTACATTAACTGCCGTGATTTTGAAAATAATGTCTTGTTTTAAATTGCAGTATATATGAACTGGTTCTGGATTGTTGGTTTTGGATAGCTGATGGCGGGTGTTAATGTTGGTTGGTAACAGGTAAGCTATGATGATTCAAGTATTCTTTCGCCTTTTTCGGTTAATCTAAATATTTTGCCGGTTTTAACTTCGGGGTTGATGCATTCCATGACTCCCATGTCAAGCAGATGTTTTATGTTATTGTAAATAAAATTATTACTTCTAATGCTGCCGATTTCAGGATGCAATACCTGATCAACATCTGACATGTCCCAGTTTTTACGTCCGACAGATTTGTTCCAGCGATAGATTACAAGACTCATGTGCCTTGATATGAATCCTTTTTCCAAACCTTCTTTGATGTCATCAAATTCAGTTATTTCAATAAAATACATTCTGCAGGAATATATTCCATACTTTTGAGCTTTTTCTTTTGGAGGAATGCTTCCCATGAACTTCAAGGCGTCTTCATGTGTGCTGTTCCAGGTTAATCCGGATTCATCATTCTCATCTTCGAAGTCAACTACATTTTCACAAATCCATTGCAATAAATTTCGGTCGTTTTTCCTAATCATTTTTTTACTTCTCCCTGTTTTCATGAGTGGTGATTATTATTTTTTTTAACGAGCGTATTTATAGTGAATGAGAGAGCATTTGGTAAGTATTATTTCAATAATTTCATGTGGGATAAATTAAACGAGATGCTTTTATTTTTGTTTAATTGACTGCATTGACATTAACGTTGGTGTTATTGAATCCATAATATTGTTTTGAATTGCATATGGAAAAGTAAGTTTTAAATTGGAAATTGCAGTCGTTAATGTCTTATTTGTCACTCGAGTGAATTTTATCTTTTAAGCTATTATTGCACTGCTATTGTAATTATTCATGATGTTGGATTGATAGGTATGCTGTTGAACTATTTAAATGATTATGAAATAATAATAGCTATAATGAAACTTTAAAGAAGCTTAAATAATGTTCTGCATCTGTATTTGTATTTTCCTTATTTTAATTTGAGATGAAATTTTATGGCCATGATTTTTTGGGTTTTCGAATTTTTGATTTTATACATTTCACTTTTCCCGTCGAATTTTAATATTGAATTGTTTATACAAATTCTCAAAAACACTATGCTTAAAGTCAAGTATTACAATGTTATATTTAAACAGTTTCTAAAAATATGCCAAACAAAATGTTTATATACACAAAATTATAGACCTTAAAATAGTCATTACTGACTGAAAGCAATTTTACGAAGTGGGAGCAATACTTCACACTCGTACAACTTTTCCTTGGTAATGTCTGTAAATAAATATCTGGAGGTAAAATATCAAAAAAGCAGTGAGAAAAAAAGATCATAATAAAAGGATTATAAAAAAATAATTTTATTTTGGATAACGAACTATAAAATATTTTTAATATAATCCTATAATGGGTCAGTAAGAAAAATAAAAATAATTAGACATGTCCACAAAAACATAGTTAAAAATTAATACTTTTCAAAACTTAACCCAATATCTAGTTTATTTTAAGCAATATATAAATATTTATACATATTAAACCAGAGCCAACTTATCTTATTCTAAATATTCGGTAAAGAATGGAAAATTGATTTTACAACATACTATTTTTATTTTAAAAGACTTCTGGCCCATAACAAGTTTTCAGACTGTTGATTATTAAACCCGTTCATGATTACGGGAAAAATAGGAGACAAAAGATCATGTGTGAAGTAATAAAACAGCGGCCAAATGAAATAATTATCTTCAATAACTTCAGGGCACTTGAAGAATGCATTGCCGAAATTCAGGAAACAGAAAACATCCGCAATGAAAGGGAATTCTTCGAGTCATACAGAATCAAGATAATGAAACTGGACTAAATACCAGAAGTGTAGAATTTAAATTTAAAATTATGACAGGAGTCTTTAAAATATGATGGAACAAGAAATTGACGGTAAAATCCACGTTGTGGTCCCAAAAGAAATGTGGGAAAAAATGTGGAATATTTTTGATAGAATTGACCAATTGGGCATTGACATAAATAGCTGTTCACAATTTGAAAGATAGGAGGCTGAAAAATAATGGCAACCTCAATCAATCAATTCGAAGACAATTTCCACGGCATCTTAACCCATAGCGGTGAGGTCAAAATTGCCAAAGGAGATATGGAACAGGAAATCCTCTACATTGACGATGACGGCATAGTATTGATGGACGGGGGTAAACATGCATACCAGGCAGCAATACATGCCAAGCTATTGTCATTAATCCAATATGCAACAGAGGGGGATATTGGATTTATCAAATTCATAAGAGGAGAACCTTTCATTGTCGGATTCAGGAAAAACAAAAGAGATGGTAAATATGGAAAATGCAATCCTTGAAATGCAGCAAAACCTCAGAGACGGTTTCTTTGTCGCATTTGTATCTGCAAATAAAGATCACTACTTTCCAGTTACCAAATCAGATGACATTGCTTTCCTGAATGATAACAGAATATCCATCCATAGAAAAAACGGATGGACTTCAATAATTAACTTGGATTTAATTGTTGAAATATGCATCAGGCGTGAGTTGAGTTAAAATGTCCAAACCAGCAAGATTATATCCTAAAGAGGAACCGATTAACCCTAATCCAAAAATGATTTGGATTGGAAGCATTATATTTGCCATAGCTATCGGATGGTTTGGAATCACAACCGCAAGCTTCGGAGTATTATAAAAAAGGTGATAATAATGGTAAAAGCAGAACTAATAGAAAATCCACAAGAGACTGAAATAGTCACTGCTGTTGATAATGTCCCGGACGTTGATGTAGCTATTGAACAGTGGGACGCTTATCAAAAACTCTGCAAAGGATTATTGAATGACAGTGACTATCAGGAAATTATTGTTAAAGAAAAAGATGAAGACGGAAACTACGTTAAAGTGAAAAGACACTTCAAGAAAAAGTCAGCATGGCAGAAGCTCTCAAGAGCATTCAATGTTGATACTGAAATTGTTGACCGTGACCTTGAAAGGACAAAAATGGGCAGAATCAGAGAAGCATACTACTGCGTGCGTGCAACATTGCCTAATGGTCGCAGCGTAGAATCTGATGCATTATGCTCAAGGTCTGAAAAAGGTAAAGACAAAGTGTCTGACCACACTATAATGTCAACTGCAAAGACACGTGCAACCAATCGTGCAATAGCTGAACTGATTGGAGCAGGTGAAGTGTCAGCAGAAGAGATGTCAGCAGAAAAGATTGTAAGTCAATCAAAATTTTTAAAAGAGGATAACTCCTCTTAAATAATTTTTTAGGAGACAAATAAAATGAGTTTTGAAAATACCAGACAAACAATATTTACAGGTACAGAATTGGACTTTGAAGAAATCGTGGAAATCCCGGAAGGATATGAAAAAGCAGAACTAAGGGACTTTGAAGATGGAACTTTAATAACTGGCAGGCCTGAAATGTCTTCAGTAACCTCCTATACTTTCGATGATGACGGTGAGGAAAAAACCGTCAACCGTTTTAAATTATTCATTTTCAAAGACGATGAAAAAATTTACGTTGAAATAAACGTTAACCTCAAAAACGATGGTGACCTTCACAAAAACATCAGAAAAGGAAGTGTACTCTTTGACTTCATAACCTCTATCTTAGAATTGGAAAATACAGGAAGTGTTGGCAGATCCAATATCTTAAGAAACGTCAACCTCGCTGAATACAGGGAATTCGTAAACAACTTAGGTGAAATAACAATACAGGTCAAAGAAAAGTCCGGAAGCTATATCTATTACAGTTTCATCGTACGTGACGTTCAGGTAAAATAAGTGGGTGTATGAATGAGTAATGTAGCTGAATTACCGACAAAGGATACAATAACTCTCATTATCAACAGGGACAATGTTGATAAGGTCACATATGTATTTAAAAACAGGTATGGTAATAAAATCGGAGAATATCTAAATAAATCTCCCGCTACATTATCTTCCCAAAGCAATGTCGCAAGACAGTTCAAACAGATTATAAATCCTAACGGCGAGTTGAAACCGAGACAGGTCAACAACCAGTTTTCAGAACTGAAGCAATTACTGCAGCTCCACTATGAAAATGAGCTATCTGTTATCGAGCAGGAAATAGCTGACAAGAAACAGGCCGAGCAGGAAAAGGATTCCAATAAATTAAAGGAAGCTATCACCAAATTGCAATCTCTAAGCTGTCCTTTAGTTTATATTGGAAGTCTTGTTGAATGGTTTACTGCAGGTGAGCGCAACAACATAATGTATGCATTTACCGTATATGCAGGACAAGTTATCCTCAAAAATCCTGTTTCTGTAATATGTCTTGGTGAGGCAAGCAGCGGCAAATCACATATTCAGGAAACAGCATTAAGACTGATTCCAAAAAGGTTTGTTGTCAATGAAAAAAAGATTACCGAGGCTGCACTCTTCAACCGTGCAAAAAAGGACAGATATTTCTATGACGGAATGATTGTCAACTATGGCGATATGGGCGGAAGCAATGACCATGAATTCATGGAGGAGTCCAAAAACCTCATGAAGGAACTTCAGTCTGACGGCTTTCTAAACAAGCCATTAAACATTCCGGACGGTGAAGGCGGATGGGATGTAAAAGACCTGGAACTTGAAGGCAAGCCATGCCTGACATATACTACCGTACCTAATCATTATTTTGATGATCAGGAAATGAGCAGAAGCATTTTCATCACACCTAGAATGGACAATCAGAAAATCTTCAACAGAAGAAAAAGTGCACTGGAATTCAAGCATGGCAAAAGTTATAGGATTTTAAAGCAATACGAAAAGGAAGCTGAACTGGTGCCATACATGCTATTGCATCTAAAGGAGGTATTTGAAAATACTGTAGTGATAAACCCGTATGTTCATTTTGTCATAGACTTTTTAAAGAATTCTTCTTTTTACAAAAGGGATTTTGACAAGTTCAATGGGTTACTTAAAACAATAACTGCCCTGAACTATTATAATCATAAAGTCTATGATGTTGACGGAAAAAAGGTGGTGCTCACAAATATTGCTGATGTGCAATTGTTCATGAGTCTTTTAAGACCATACAAGGAAAGCATATCTGCAAACCTTGCACCAAAAGCTGTTGAAGTTCTAAACGATATCAGAAACAATATTGATGATTGGAAGATAAGCAAGGACAGGGAAGTGCTGAACATGGGAATTACAACCAATGATTACTTCACACTTCAAAGCCTCGGACTGAGCAAGGCATCAGCCAGGAAATACATGTATGAACTGGCAGACAAGGGATTTCTACAGATTACTGACAGGTCAGGAAGATCCAATGTATATGACCTTGCAAAAAGTGAAGTTGAATCAATCAGCTATGATTTAAAGCACATGGACGATTCAGTATATGATGATATCTGCTATGAGATTGGACAGTGGGTTGTAGACATTATGAAGGAAGATAAATTTGTTGAGGGGTTAAGTATAATGAACTTTGATTCAGATATAAGAAAGCCAATATGGATTGGCAAAAAACCATAAAAACTGAAAAACCATGAAAACCAAAAAACTAGAAAAACCATGTAAACTTATAAAAACTTTTGTAAAAGTTTTTTTAAAAAATTGTTTATAATTGTTTTTAGGTAAATTGGGGGATTTTGCTTTGGTTTTGGGGAGTTGGTTTTTGCAAAAAACTGAAGTTCCGGAAATGTGTGGGGGCATGTTTAACAAGTGGCCCCGCATACTCCGGCAAAATTTGGTTTTTTAAAAAATCATTTTCGTGAAACTTCTTATGGATTGTTATTATTTGATTTAACGGATTTTAAGGAGTTTTTAAAAAAACCATCAAAAAAGTTTACAATAGTTTTTATGGTTTTTATGGTTTTTATAAAAATTGATTGTTATGAAATCTATTAAGCAGCAGATAATCGAAGCTAAAAAAGAAAAACGAGAAAGAGAGGAAGAATTATGGTTTGTGGATTACTGTAACAACTGCAAAACAGGATTGGCTTCAGAACATGATATTCCCTGCCATCATCCATGGTACTGTTGGCATGAAGGCGAATCAGCCATTGTACAATCAGGGATTGTCCGGATAGATGAGTTTAGAAGGCTGCATGGATACGTCACATCACAGATGTATTGGGAGTATAAGGAGTTGAGAAAAAGGCAGCGCCAATTGATATGGCAGGGTAGAAGAAAATTATTGAGAGATTAAAACAAATAAATTTATTACTAATTTTATATAAAAAATATAATAAACAATATAATAAAAAATTATAATTGGAAATGATATGTCATGGGAATTACTGATTATATTAGAACCAGATTATTGAATAATCGTGTGGAGCAGTACAACACCAAGCGCAGCTATTGGGGTGAAAGTGAAAGACAGCCTAGAGTCGATGGAATCAACACAGGTCTTGATCTTGTCGATGCACTTCCGCCAGTGATAAATAAAACAATAGCCAATGCACGTTATGCTGTTAAGCTTGACGGTTATACTTCAGGAATTTTGAAAAACAGAATTGATAAGGCCAATGTCAATATTGTTCTTGTGGATAAGGAAAACAGGCTTTCTCAAGAGCAGAAACTAACGTTAATCCTTTGGGCCAGAAAAATCGACATCAGACAAGTGGCTAAGGAAATCTTGCAGGGCGGAATGGTTGACGGTGAAGGACTAATCAAACCTGTGCAGCGCTGGGATAAATCCATTGGTAAATATATTAAACCTATCTTTTTAGAAATAGGTGCACACGGTTACGGATTGAAAAAGGAATTCAATGACGATAATGAAGTCCAGCTGTACCTTCATGAGATGCCGAAAGATATCGTTAACGGGTCTCCCGAAGACTTTAACAACTATGTAAGTGTTGAGGAAGGAACATTAACGGTCAAGTATGAAGCTGGTGAGGTTATTAACTTCATGTACAATGAAATCTACGGCGAAGCTCAAAGCATCATCTTAAATTGCCTTGATGACATTTACCATAAATGCAATCTGGAGAGAAACCAGGTTGAAAGAATCAACAAGGACAACATCATTGAAGTAAAGCCGTCTCTTGACGCTAACGGCCAGCCTATAATAACCGAACTGTCATCAACCGCTAAAGAGAATCTTTATGCAGATTATGGAACAACTGCCGATTCGAATGTAGCTATTGTGCCTCCTGGAATTGAAAGTAAAATCTTAGGTGGTAACAACTACCAGTCCGACTATACAAGACAGACTGAAATCTTCAGGAATAATATCTTAAGGACTTTCGTTACTCCTCAGTCTCAGGCAGGTAACGAACGGTCTAACCAGAACGTTGCCGAATACATTAACGATTCTGCCATTACAGGATTTATCGTTAATGTTGCCAATGACCAGAAATGGGTGTTAAAATATTGCAATCAGCTATTGAATATGCAGCTGGAACTTATGGGTATTGACGAAACATTGAATATATATTTCAGCTATTCAAGAGATGATGTGCTCCGATACATTATGGAACTCTCCTCTGAAGGTGATGAAATCTATAAGAACTACTTGTCTAACTTTGAAGAGGAACAGCCTGTCGGTGAGAGAATTTCATCTGAAAGCGGTGTTGAAGTATAATGTTTTTTGCAAAATATTTATATGCAATATCATACATAATTATAAATTGAATTTTATAGGAGGTAAAAACTTCATTTGAGGTTCAGCCTGTATATCCTTGTCTCGACGAGGGGCGAATTAGGTGGTATACGGGTTCTTCTATCATTCATATAAATCAATTCTAATTTTCATATACAAACTTAATTACTTTATTTTTTATTAGATCAATGAATCCATGATTTTCATTTTCAAAATTCTGGAATGCCGACCATGAAATCAAATCCGCCATCTGCAAACCTTTATAGTGCATTGAATCCGCATGCTCGATTACAATAGGTTGCTTTTGAATATTATTTAAACTGTTTAAAAAGAGTTCATTGAAATTGTCAATTTCTTTCTGTTTGTTTTTTGACTTGTCAATGAATATGAAAGTGGGTTTATCTATATTAATTAATTCAGCTAGCTTTGAAGCTAAAATGTCATATAATTCTTTGTTGTCATATTCATAACCTATTTTATATCTGTTTGATTTGTCAAAGACGATTATGAAAATTTCATAATCAATGTTTTTCAACTTTTTGAGGATTTTGATTTTTAATTCATAAGGTAAGTTTCCGCCTTTGATTTCAGCAGAACTCAACATTTTCTTTTTAAATGACCTTCGGATTTTTTTAATTGACTTGTCCAGCTTCTTTGAATCCTCAACTTTGATGGCAGCCATAATAAAATACTTTGAACTGCCTTGTTTAGTTCCCAAATCTCCACTTTCATCAATATAAATATAAGACATGCTTAAAATCCGATTATAATTATTTAACAACGCATTATTAATCTATTTTTCATCATTAATTAATCTTTTTAATGACAAATAGAATATAAATATTTATATAAAATAAATAATAAAATATATAATAAATAATATAATAAAGTGATAATCATGAAACATGAACTTTTTGAAGTCGGATCATATGACTACTCCGATTTGGATAAACGTCTGACCAAACCTGTTGAATGGACTGCTGAAGATCTAAAGCTAATAGCTGAAAACTACCGTGGAGGAATCCCTTTAACCTCCGAGCACGATAGGGTTTATATCGGCATCGGAAACAACATAGTATTCGAAGAGGATAAGGGAAAGCTATTCATAGACCTTCCGGATGAACTTGACATGAAAGGTAAAGGGCTGTCACCAAAAGTTGATGTTTTACTGAAAGACAATGGAGATTCATTTGGAATTGATACTATGAACTTGATAGATGTAGGCGTAACCAAAAACCCAAGAAAGATAACCTTGTTGAATTCTGAAATAACCGGCGAGACTGGAGAAACCGGTGAAACAGGTGTGACCGGTGAAATTGGAAATCCAGAACCTGCACCACAGCCTCCAGAACCGCAAAACCAGGACGCTAATGTGGCAACTAATCTGCTTTTGGAAAAACTTCAGGGCAAAGATGCTGAAATCGGAAAACTTCAGGATGAAATAGACAACCTGAAAAAGGAATCTAAAAAGTATATCAAAATAAAAAAGGCTATAGAAGAAAACAAGGAATTCATAAACAATAAGGAAGATATTCTAAAAGAATTGTCTGAACTTAGAAAACATGAAAATGAAAGGAAAATAAAAGAGTACGAAGCTAAATACAACTTCAACTACAATGAAAACGCACAGGATAAGGAAATCATCGATAAGCTACTCACAGGTGATGTTGATATGGAACTGATGGAAAAACTTGCTGAGAGAAGAATTAAAATTGAAGCTACAAATGACATTTCAGCTCCTGGCGGACGCAACCCTCAAAACTCCGGTGAAATAGGTGAAACCGGAACTACTGGAAAAACAGGAGATGAAAACGCTCCGTCATTTACAACCCGTGAAGAATATAACAAGATTCTAAAGGACATGGGATTCAACCGAACTAGAATATAGCTATGATGGTGTTTTTCTAACTTTTCCACCGGAGCTATACTTTCATTGAATCGTTCGTTATTTATATTTGGGAAAGTGTTTTCACTTTCCCATTAAATTTACAAAACTTAACCCTCGAACCGACCGGTAAACGGTCGGTTCTTAAATCTGACAAGATTAATTATTTCTTCATATACATATTGCGACTCATTTCATTCGTCGCAACCTGTCCATCAAAGATGGACAGCTTATTTTTTATTAATGGCCTTTATTGAAAATATCAAAAACAAATCAGTAATATTATTAAACAGTAATGTAATAAATTATATCGAGGAATGAATAAAATGTTTTGTAAATGGTATTATCATGGCTGTTGTATACTATTTGCGTGTCCCTGTGATTTGACTGGGTCATGCGGACTCAAAGAATGAAGCAAACTTAATATTAACTTTCAAAGATTATTTTTACATTAATGCCGGCAGGTATTGATGATTAGTTTCTAATGTGGTATTTTGGGGTATCAACTATTTTTCAAGCAATCATATTGATGTCATGAGCGGTTAGTGTAACTAATTTTTTATTACTCTTTTTATTATATTATTTATATAAAATAAATAATAAAATATTGATTATGACATTGCAAGAGGAACTACAAATCAATATTGTAATGGGTAACTACAACCAGAGAAGCGGAAGCTATTCATCCAGCTATGATTATCTCTTCTTGGATAATCTGGCCAATAGCTCTTACGCTAATCTTTTCAGAAGTGATTTGAAAAATCTTAAAATCAAAACAAAGGACAAAACGGAATGCAAGGTTCTATACGTCCCATCTTATGGATCTCAACCGGCAGCAGTATTGGTGAGAGTTCCGACAAGTAAGATTTCTGAAACCACTAAGCTATTGCTGGATGTTCATGACAAATCAACAACATTCTCATGCACTTTAACGACTGGCGATGAGGTGTTGATGTTTGATGCAAACTCTGATACATTCTCACAATTTTTCATGAACTACTCTGGTTTAAGCATCAACAATGACTCAACAGACGGAGGAAAATATCTAAGAGCCAGATTTGTTCCAAACATTGAAGGAACTTCTCCAACTGGTTTATACACTACATTTGCTTCTGGTCAACCTTTAGCCAATAATCGTGTTTTTGCTGCGAGATTCAAAAGAATCGGCGGTAATGTTGTTGTTAATGATAATGCAACATATCATGGTTCAACAAGTGGAAGTATCATGATGCAGTCCGATTTCAATCTCACAATGTATCAGGTAGACAGGAAAGATACAGTCTTAACCTGGTCTGATGACGTGAAATCATATTGCATGTTTGACGGAGCCAAAACATTAGTTCAACTTTCATCATGGGACGCTTACGCTTCAGGAAGTGATGATAATGGAAATTATAATCAATACCATCTTCATGCACGTGTAGGAACTGGAACATCAGATAGTGCAGATTATATTGAAGGATTCATGAGAAACAATCCAACCAAAATCTATCAGACAGAATATAATGAGGTTTCCATTTCTCCGGAATGGTATCTGACAGAAGAATTTGAGGAATACAATTACGTTGACTTGAAATGGCTTTTGATATTTCCGTCACCATTGTTTGCAGCAAATGGAATTCCACATGTAACTGTCACTGAAAGAGATTCCAAACATGGAATCAGATTATACAAGGGAAGCCATGAATATCCTAAGGCCTACAAAGGCAGCACGTTATTGTGGGATGCAAATGATGAGTCAATGGAAAACACCGGCCTTTACATACCGGATAAAATAATCAATCATGATTGGGATTGGGTGTTCTAGATGCTTATCGATTATGATGAAACCGTTGGCCATGGCCGTGGATATCCTACAGGATTAAGCCATGAGGAGAAAATGGATGTTATTGCGTGTCTTCTGGATGAGGGCGAAAAGAAGTATGTTAATGAGGAGCATACTGCATGGATTTCATCCAACCAGTGCCGTGTCGGTGAAATGGTCACATTGGATGAATCCTCAACAATGGAGCATACAATAGTCAAGAAAGCTAATGAGGGCGATCTGGCCTTTGGTTATCTTCTGGCTAAAGTTCAGGTCAGATCTTCAGGATATACTCTCGTTACTGTGGCAGTGTTGGGTGATGTTTTCAGATTGAAACTTAAAAGACCTGCTCCTGTAAGGATATTGCCGAACACCAGAATCTACATTGATAAGGACGGCGAGTGCAATCCGGTTGAAGGACATGACTTGAGGTTATTATCAATAGTTAATCTGACGGAAAATGAGGATGTGGAATACATCAGGGTCTACCGGCAGATGTCGGAAATCGAAATGTATCCCGAATCCCAGAACTGCATAGATCTTGCCGACTGCAGTTTTGAACAGGATGAAATAACTCACGTCGTCAACATGATCGTACCAACGGAATCCAATATCATGGCACAGGCCAATTATGTCAAGGATGCTGACGGTGTTACATATTGTGAGCTTCCGGACGTAGCCATTGTCAATAATGTCAGATTTGTATGGGAAGACAACAAGCTGTACATGGAATGGGAAGGCTGCAGTGAAGATGAAAAAGTATATTTTATATAAAAGAAATAATAAAATATATAATAAATTATATAATAAAAAATATAATATTATAGTGAGGTTTAAGATGACAATAAGGAAACTGGTGGGAACACTTGAAAACAAAGGACCATACATAGACCAGTCAACAGGGCACTGGTTTTACTGGAACGGCACCAAATACGTTGATTCCGGTTATCCTTATGCCGTCAAACCCATTATATCATTTAAAATCGAAGATGGTATTCTATATTATTCAATTACTTGGGAGGCACAATGAAATACATCAAATACTTTGAAACTTTAGAAGAGTACGAATCCTGGATAAACATTGAAGAGAATGCTGAAGAAGTATACAGAAGCGAAGAAAAGATTTGTGTTGATGGCATAATCCTAAGCCATACAAACAAACCTTACACAGGAAAGGAGGAAAAACAATGATTTACGAATGGTTGGAAAAAAACAGAAAGGACATTGACATTTTAACTTCATTTCTAGTCACAGTTATTCCAGTCGTCATGTTATACTCTGAGTCTTTGGGCATTACAGAAAATACAGTTCCCTACTGTATCCTTATGATAGTGTTAGGCATAGCCAGCCATTATGCAAGTAGGATAAGAGGTCAAGGAGATGTTGAGAGTGCTAAAAAGAAAGCTAAAAGGGTTTTGGGTTATCCTGAAGAATGATAAGCTTCTTTGGAGGATATTGTTATCATGAACAAAATAAAAAAGAAGATACTCATCTGCAACTTTACCAAAACAATTTCAAGTGCCGTTTTAACAGCAGTAGCTATCAACATTATCATGACCAACGCAACAAAGTGGAGTTTAATCGAAGGACTATTGCCGTTTACATTAGCCATAATTATTGTTGCATTAATCGACTTTTATGAGTATAGATGTGAGCGTGAAGACAAGGTAACTTTAGAGGATTTGGAGTCAAGAATCCAAAAACTGGAGGAAAGTGAATGAAGATATTGATTGCAGTTCCAACCTTTGAGTCCATCAAGCCAGAATGCTTCAAAAGCATATATGGTCTGACAAGGCCTGAAGGATATAGTCTGTACTTTGATTATGTTGCAGGCTATGACTGTGCCAAGGCAAGAAACCAGATAGCCAAAAATGCAATGGCAGGAAACTATGACTATGTATTGATGGTAGATTCAGACATTCAGCTTCCTTCAGATGCTTTAGTCAAGTTACTTGAATGTGAATCAGATATTGCACTTGGATGGTATTATCGCAAGAGAACAAAAACAGATCAGACAATCATCTATACCTTCGGCAAGGACTTCAACGATGACAACTGCATCAAAGGAAAGACAATGATACATGAAGTCCCAAGGCCAATTGAAGTCAAAGGAGGGGGACTTGGAGTTGCATTAATCAATGTTAATGTATTTAGCAAACTTCAATATCCATATTTCAAGTTTGTCACCTATCCAAATGATACAGTATTGTCTGAGGATTTATATTTCTGCAATCATATATTTGACGTGATGATATGAGTGATACAATTGTTTTATTGGAAGAAAGAAAGGAGATTACTACCTTCTTATTGGATGATGGAGTTAAAACATTAGTCGATAATGTAATAACTGCATCAGGTAGTAGTCTTGGATATGAGTATTCCAATAAGTGCATGGTAGACGATATACTTTGTATTTCAGACAAATCTGCAATAGGAAAAGAAAGTTTAAGAAAATACTCAGGTGACGATACGGAAGTTCCTGTAGGGGTCCTTGTCAATGAACCGGTTGTAATGACAAATGGGGAGAGAAAGGGAAGTGTGCTTCTCTTAGGAGGACTTTACCGTTTGAAACTGGCTTCTGGAATCGTTAATGTTAAAGCAGGAGATAGGATTAAATTATCTCCAAACGGAGCCATTGTCGATAATGCAGGTGAGTTTCTGGCATTTCATCCTGTTGCAAATTCAGATGAATACAATTATGTCAATTGTTTCCAAGTAAGTCTTGGAGGTAAAGGAGAGAAAGGAGACACCGGAGATACAGGTGCTGCTACTGTTATCTTGGGGTCTTATGATACTTTCGAAGAACTGATAGCAGCACATCCAACTGCCAATGAGGGTGATGCATTCCTGGTGGATGGTGAACTCTTCGTTTGGCACAATGATTAAAAAATAAATTTATAGAGGTGTTTATATATGGCATGGACAAGCGTAGGTACTATTAAAGGACCAAAAGGAGATACCGGTGATAAAGGTGACACCGGGGACACAGGTAAAGCTTTTGAATATTCCGACTTCACACCAGAACAGTTAGCAGGATTGACTGGTGATAAAGGAGATAAAGGTGACAAAGGTGATACCGGAGACGTAGGCGCTACAGGAGCAACCGGAGCAACTGGTGAAAAAGGAGATACTGGTGCTACCGGTGCAACAGGTGAAAAAGGTGACACCGGGGACAAAGGAGCTACTGGAGATACCGGAGCAACCGGTGCAACCGGTGATACTGGAGATCCATTCAGCATTTACAAAACATATGCATCCGTTGCAGCTATGGAAGCCGATGCAAGTAATGTTCCTGAAGGAATGTTTGTAGCCATCCAATCAGATGTTGAAGATCCGGACAACGCAAAGTTATACTTGAAAGGAGCAAGTGAATTCACTTTCGTAACTGACATGTCCGGTGCAACAGGTCTTAAAGGAGATACCGGTGCAAAAGGTGATACCGGTGCAACCGGAGCTACAGGCGCTACTGGTGATAAAGGAGAAACCGGAGATACCGGTGAAACCGGTGCAACCGGTGAAAAAGGTGACACTGGACAAACCGGTGATACCGGAGCCAAAGGAGATACTGGTAACACTGGAGAAAAAGGTGATACTGGGGCAAAAGGAGACACTGGAGATACTGGTGCTAAAGGCGATACTGGGGATACTGGTGAAATGGGTCCTCAAGGATACAGCACCATCATCAAAGGAAGTTATGCCAGTTACGCTGATTTGATTGCAGCACATCCGACTGGTACAACCGGCGATGCATATCTTGTTGACGGAGAACTTTACGTTTTCCAATAAGAAACTAATTCCATAAGTTCCCTATAGGAAGTGCCGGCCGCTAATGTTGGCACTTCCTTTTTTTATAAAAAAAAGGTGATAAATGATGTCATGGGTAAATGTAGGAAATATTAAAGGAGATACAGGAGCTACAGGTTCAGACGGGGACAATGTAAGAATAATAAAAGATTCAGCACATGGCTTTATCTATTTCGGTTCAGGTGAAGATGAAGTATTCCTATATCTCAGCGAAATAAAAGGGCCGAAAGGTGACACTGGAGCTACTGGTGCAACAGGCCCGGCAGGTCCGGTCAATCTTGTCTCAGCTTTGGATACAACAGACTCTACAAATGCAGTAACTAACAATGCAATAGCTACTGCCATACAAAACATCAGCAATCAAATAGGAACAATAACATCCGCACAAAATGCTAATTTAACATTACTTGGGAGCTGATTAACCATGAGTTTTATAGCTCCCGACCTTTCAGAAATATTAGAAAACGAACAGGAATTAAATGCAAGATTGACTAATCTGAGAGGATTGCTTAGAAATGAACTGGATGATTTAAGCACTAGCTATTCAGGCAATGATTCAATTACCAGGTTAATTAGTTTAATCAATAATCCTCCAGCATGGGTAATCGAGAGAAGTACAACATTCACTAACAATAAATTAGGCGAATGCGTTAAAGTTACGGGCTCTGATTATCTTGGATGGAATACGGCATATCCTACACCATATTCAGATACTGACAATTGGTATCTTCAATCATTATCAAAAACATCAAGCGGACCGTCAACTTCATGGGGCAAATTTAATACTGGAACCGTTAATCCAACTGATGATTTTGATTTGGTGGTCTATGGAAGAAGCATGCAAAACTACAACAATGGAGGATTTTCTGGAGTAGGATTCAGTTATGGCATTCCAACTGCAGGTTCCGGCATGACTGGATTTTACATTGGAATTACCTTGGATTCTGGAACATATTATCCAGCATATGCAATATTCAATAACAGTACAAGTCCAACAATAACAAAAATGGATTATGGGACTTATGATTCTGCAAATCAGAAATTCATATTAAAACTGCTGCATAATGGTGATCATTTGGAATTATACTGGTTTAAAGATAAGAAATTCCTATGGAATGATTGGTTTGATTTATCTGATCTACCTCAAGGATATGATAGTGCCGATCTTAAATTCGGCTTTGTAAGCTATGGAAACAACCTTGGAAGACTTTCATATATTCCAAGATTATACCTGGCATCACCATGCAGATTAAATATACTATAAAGGAGGATTTGATAATGTCAATTGCAAGTGATGTAATAAGTACAAATACAAAACTAACAAATATACGGAATGCATTAAGGGAATTGTTAACACATCACGGTATAGTCTATTATAATGATGATGATGTTTTCACATTGGCAAGACGGATTTGGTTTCTGATTCATCCAACAAGCGGGACTCCTAGCACATCATATAATGATTCTGCTTCAGTAGGCCAACCAGTTTACGTTAAAGTTTATAAGGATTCAGATGATGATGAGGAATTGCCAGACGGCAGTGTTGCTGATTTCTTCATCAGCATCAACGGTGGAAGTGAAATTCATTTAACCTCATTATTTGATAATGACCAAGCCAGCTGCTCATACATTCCAGAAAACGCCGGAGATACATTATCAATCAAAGCATTAGTTAATGATTTTATAGGAATTGATTTGGAATTGGAAGTACTAGCTTTTAGATATGAAGACGAGTATGATGTAAGTTCTGAGTCATATACCCTTGTTAAATATCCATCTTCAGCTAACATCACCATTACTGAAGTTGATGAATTCAACAGCGACTATGATTATGCCAACGGTGTTGAAGTTTCAAAAACATATGGATCTTCACAGGCAGCATATATGATACCAACCAGTTTGCTTGATGGGATTGACTTAACGGATACTGGAATTCACTTTTCAGCTATTGTAAGTCCAATGTATTCATCATCAAGCGGATGGGCAAGTGGAATCTGTCTTTTGAATTCGAAAAATCTATCTCATTATCGTGACAATAAGATTCTCGAACTTGGAGCATATCCAGGCAAAAAGGGCCTGAAATATTCCGGAACAAATCATACAATAAATGAGATAAATGCAAGTAACGGACAATTAACACTGAATGGCGCTTTTAAATTTGAGTTATGGTACGATGGTTCCTATGTTAAGGCAACTATCTCACATTATTGGAATGATACTGTTTATTATAGTTATGAAAGCTCATCACTTCCAGATGCGATATCCAATATGCAAACAGTCTTTCCTGCATTCATGATTTACGATTACGGTGGAAAAATCAGATTTAGGGAATGTCTTATAGAACCATGGAGCAGGGATTAAAATGCCAGATACAGAATGGATAGAGATAGGTCGTGTAGTTGGTGATACTGGCCCTAAAGGTGATACTGGGGACATTGGTATTGGAACAGTAATAAAAGGACATTACAATACTTATGATGAGTTCATTCAAGTTCATCCTTCAGGTAGTTTAGGCGATGCCTATATTGTTGATGGCAGCTATTATTATTGGGATGGAACCGGCTGGGCAAATGCAGGTTCAATCAAGGGAGATAAAGGTGATACTGGTGATAAAGGTGTTAAAGGAGATACTGGTGCGAAAGGCAGTAAAGGAGACAAAGGCGAGACTGGACCAGCTGGACCGCAAGGAGAACCTGGACTTAAGGGAGATACTGGAGACACAGGACCTGCTGGAGATACTGGACCGGCCGGCCCGACTGGGGACACTGGAGCTACTGGTACTGGTCTTACTATTAAAGGTTCGTATAGCACTTACGAGGAACTGATTAATAATCATCCTACTGGTAATGATGGTGATGGCTATTTAGTTAACGGATCTCTTTATGTCTGGAACGGAAACGCTTGGGAAAACGTAGGAAACATAAAAGGAGAGAAAGGAGATACTGGTGAAACGGGTGTTAAAGGAGACACGGGCGTTAAAGGTGATACAGGTGATGCATTCACATTTGAAGATTTCACACCAGAACAGCTTGCTGGTTTGAAAGGCCCAAAAGGAGATACTGGAGCTACAGGCAGTAAAGGAGATACGGGTGCTAAAGGAGATACTGGCGCAACCGGTAAGGCATTTGAATTTTCAGACTTCACACCGGAACAGTTGGCAAGTCTTAAAGGTGCAACTGGTGATAAGGGAGACACTGGAGATACGGGAAGTAAAGGCGATACAGGAGCAAAAGGTGATACGGGCGCAACAGGCAAAACCGGAGCAAAGGGAGATACCGGACCTAAAGGTGATACTGGTGTTGGTAGTGATGAGGAAGCTGGATGGAAACTGCCGGTGGATAAAATACAAACTACTACAACACTGCCGACAGGTGTCAGCAAAGGTTATCGTGTAGCCATTTGCACAAGCTCTCTCATGGCTATTAAAGAATATAACGGGACTTCTTGGGATAGTGAATCACTTGATCCCTATTCTGTGATACCATTAAAACATTCAGGAAGCATACAGATGTATTTGGCAAAATCAACCGGACCAGTTTACATGGGTGTTGAATATGGAGTCTTTGGTAAATTTCGTTTCATGACACAAGCTGCTTATGATGCATTAAGTAGCTATGATGAGGATACAATTTATTTTGTAAGAAGTTAATAAGTGATATCATGGAACTTTCAGATGAAATCTTAACTGAGATTAGCTATGTTCAAATGTCAAAATACAGAATAAAAGTAATGAAGTCATTAGATGGGGATGTTAAAATTCCCAGTGTCATTTCTAAAGATTCGGGGATTAAGACAAATCATATTTCAAAAATTCTTTCAGAGTTAAAAGCACATGAGCTGGTTGAATGTATTAATCCGGAATTTAGAAAAGGTAGGTTGTATAGGTTGACAGATAAAGGATATATAATAATTAAAAATTTAGAATAATTATTCAAAAATTTCTTTAACTTCATTACCTATTTCTATTAATTCATTTAAATCTTTTCTAAACATATTTCTATGGCTATTAATATCATTTAGAGGCATTGGAATTTCATGCATGGGTTTCCCATCTAAGTATATAGTATTATAAGGTGTTTTTTCAGAAAGAGCTTTTGCAGCATCAGAAACTTCATCACATTTAGCATAAAAATTATTTATTTTATTTATTTCTTCTTCTTTGAATATGCTTGGAATAAAATTAATTAAATTAATCCAATTTTGATTAGTCCATATTGGAAAATTAGGCATCATGTTATAAAAGTTAAATACTTCAGGATATCTTTTGTTTTTTTCAATTTTGATTTCTTCTTTTAAATATTTGTCTCTAAATTCTTCAAGAGAATTAAGAATGTGATTAATTTCAGATTTTATAAGTGCATTAGCTCCATTTTTTCTTTTATTAAATTTATACCAGGATATGATTAATGCAAATGTTGCTGAAGCAATAGCACCAACAATTGCTCCAATTATCGATCCGATTATTGTAGGGTTAGTTAATATTTCAGTAAACATATTATCTATATTAATTAAAAATTTGTAGGTATATTTGTACACATATCAATATTAGGTTAACTATGCTTACTATTAGCATAGCTTTTGCTAGTTTAACATTGTCTTTAGTTAATTTTAATGTTTCGTTGTTTAATTCTGTTGCTCTTTTTTCACTTTCTTCAACAAAATTGAGTAATCTAACATTGCTTTTTATTACAGAAACTTCAGAAGGATGGCAGAAATTAGGATGTTTCGGCATTGGTGCATATGGATTAAATCTACTGCCAGTATATTTTTCTTCAAATCTGCACTTTTGGCGAAGGTTATTTAATTGTTTACATTCATCATAAGCAATACAATATTTGATTTGATATATGTCTTCATCTTTAATTTTATCAGCGCATTCTTCAGAACATAAATAATAACTTTTGTCACTATTTGTAAAGTATTCCTCAGGGTCAATTTTATTATTACATATTTTACAATTCTCAATTTCAATCATTGTTTTTACCTATTTCTGTACTGGTAATAATTCTATTTAATAATAAACGTAAAAAAGAAATATTGGATGAAATTTAAATAGTTAGTGGTATGCTTTAGGCCTACCTTCTATTCGTCCAATATAAATGCAATTATTTTCTACTTTAAAACAAATCCTATAATCTCCTTTTCTAGCTCGTTTATATTTAGGATATTTTTTTACTTTTTCATAGCGTATGTCTTGGGGATTTTTCATTATTTCTTCTAATTTTTTACGGATTATCTTATAAGCTATTGGATTTTTCTTTTTATAGTTTTTTAATTGCTTTAAAGCGGAGTGCTTAAATTCAAGTTCCATATTAATCATCTAAGTATGCGTCAAGTTCATCTAATGAAGAAAAGTGAACTCCTTCTCCGTTTTCAAATTCTTTATCTGCTTCAATTAAATCTTTAATTGCCTGATATTCTTCATAGTCATCTAATAGTTTGGTAATTATGTCATTAAAGGAATCATTTTTGTGACCGATGTCTGCTAATCTTTCATGGTTTAATAAACTAACTCTGATTGCTTTTGTTTCCATATTATATCACCGATTGTATATTTGTTATAGGATGTATATAAAGTTAACACAGTATACAATGTATACATTATCAACAGAATTGTGAAAATCAAAAAAGTAAAAAATTGGAAGTCAAATAAAACTTCCATAAAAATAAGAAATTAATCAACTAAATCAAATTCGAATTCAAAATTAGAATCAAAATCCACTAATTCTTTTTCTAATAATAAATCTAATTTAACTAAGTTATCTAAAGAATCACTAACTAAATAAATTACTTCTGAATATCCCATATTAACTGCATAACTTGTTTCCAAAATCCGAATATCTGGTTTTCGCCCTTTACAATAACCAAATTCTGTTTTCAATACTCTTAATTCATCAATTTTATCATGAGTGCCTATTTTCACGGATTTAATTTTATCGAAACTAATTGTAAGTCTTCCAATATACTGAAGCACATCTTTTGAATCTGGGTCGATAAAAGTAACATACTTACATAATTCTCCTAAATCATTAATTAAATCTTTAAATGTTTGATTTTCATCAAATTTGTAAATACTGAATTCTCTTTTATAATTATCATTTTTGAGGTCATTATTATAATTTCCATTTCTAAATTCTTTATAAACATCTTTATGTCCGCTAAAATATGATTCGCAATATCTAGTTATGATGGAGTATATTTCATCATATTTTTCCATATCATCAATTTCGATGATTATTTCATTTTTTTTCTTCATAATGAATAATAATTAGTATTTAATGATTTAAATAGTTTTTGATTTGTTAAATGATTAACTAACTAATATATAATATTTATTATTTATTTAAAGAAGAATTAAAAGATAAATGAAAAAAAATAATCTCCTAGTTAATTGTTTTACTTATTCTACTAAAAAAGTCCAATAATGATGTGGGCAGTATTAAAAAAAATAATAGAAAAAAATTAATAAAACTTAAAATTAAAGCATATTTAATTAAATCAAAAATAAAAAATGAGTTTTTGTAAGATTTGAGTATAATAATGAAGTAGAATTATAATACATCCAATTCATATAAGTTCTTTTAATCATTCTCACAATTGACTATATTTTCAAAATTAGGTAAACCGACTCTAGAATGGTAACTAAAAAATCTTTGTGATAAACTTTCACGGAATAATTCACTCAAAGAACAGGTATACACATCAGTATACTTAAAGAAAATGTAGTCATAAGGCAATGTATAAAAAATTTTAAAATCGATTATTAAATTAGGCAATCCTTCTTCCTCTGAATCACTTAAAAAATGATATCTAGGATTATTATTCTTCTCTATAGACTGCCAATTAGATTTTGAGGGTTTTCCTTTATTATCCATTTTAAACCCCATATCTAACAAGTAATCTCCAGAATTCACGTCTTCAGCTAAAAATGCAGGAGCAATAATAATGGATGGTAAAAATTTATTACCATTAATCGGATTAACAGAACTAAAATCATTTATTTGTTGAATCTGAGAATTTAGTATATGGATACCCTCTAAATCACAATCTTGAGATAAAATCATCCCATATTGTATTGAAGTAAGTTCAATATTGCTATCATTACCTAGTGAAACAATAGTAGGAAATTCAAAATCGGATAATACGTCTCCCTGATGTATTCTATCACAATTTAAAGTACGATATACGGATTTTATACTAGAAACCATACTATCAGAAAAAATATTTATAAATTTAAAGGAATTTTCTTTTTAACATGCATTCTTGTTTTTTTATATTTACTAATATCAATATTGTCTTTAGAATCAAGTTTCATATACTCATTTTTAGTAAAATTATTTTTTCTTAAATTAAAATTAATTTCTTTATTATAATTGCTCATATTGACCCTCTATTATTTTAAATTTTTTCCTATACTGTTATTATAAAACATATGGATAATGTTATTCATTTCAATGACTTTGTCTTTAATGTCATTAATATTCTCTAAATTATTAGTGGAACACTCATAATCTAAAATAAAATCATTTTTAATAACTGTGCTGGGATAATTGAGATTAAACTGTCCATATTGAAAAATAAAATTAAACTCATCGATTTTATATTCTGCACGATTTAGTGATCTAATTAATTTAGAATTTTCAGGTTGAAATTTAAAATTATGTAAATTAGGATCAATCCAATCATTCCAATTTTTAATTTTAACTTTAGGAGTAATTTCATTAACATATCTCAATTTAATTGCAGTTGTCCTTTCAACAGAGATGTTCTTTAAAGCATTGATTATTAACTCCGTATCTTTAATCAAACATTTAGGATCTTTGAAAAATTCTCCATTATATGATAATGTTAATGATGAATTTTTTAGATGTATCTTTTTAATATTTTCTTTTTCATATACCCAAAATTTATTTGGACCATTCTCATTAATAACTAATTCTTTAAACAGGT
>NZ_CADCJB010000015.1:47666-90841 GCF_902801725.1 uncultured Methanobrevibacter sp.
CTTTAAACAGGTTAATTTCTGCAAATTTTTCATCATGAGAAGAGAATTTTGGAAATTCTGACTGGATAACACTTTCAAAATCTGAAGGGTCTCCATTTTCACCTAATAATTTAGGAACGCTACGAAATTCAACTTTAAGCAATACCTCATTTAAAAATTTTTCAGAAATGTCCAAAGTCATTGAAAACACCAAATAATCAAAATAATTATCTTTAAAATTTATATTCCTAATTATGATTTACAATACATATAAATTTTCCTAAATCATTTTATCCTCTACAGAATTTACATTTAATCATTCAATAAATCTTTTTCTCTGGTCTTTCTTCCAACTTATTTAATCTTTCAATGATTATATCTATTTTTTTATTCAATCCTGGTATAATATTTGCATTTTCAAGTAATTAAGAATTTTATATTGTTAATATCAAATAGATTAACATTTATATTGTTAGTCAAACAATCCAGATAATTGTTCTATTTTTCTTTTAACTTAATTTCTAATTTATTTTGTATTTTAAATTTTTAATTGTCAGTGCGAATACTCACTAAATTTTTAAAAAAGTAGCCATAATATATAAATATTTATATATTATAAATAATAAATTATATAATAAATTAAGTGGAGGAAAAATTTAATGGCAGATTCTATAATATTGCTTGAAGAAAGAAAAGAAGTCACAACTTTCCTTCTGGATGAGGGTACAATCACTGCAACCACTGTTACAACCCCTACCGGTGAGACTCCGGGTTATGAATACGCAGGAGATAAAATCAAGGTCGATGATGCAGTGACTTTATCTGATGCCTCAGACATTGGAAAGCCAACAGTCAAAAAATACACTGCAGCTGATGATGAAATAATTTTAGGAATTGCAGTAAACGATCCCGTCACTATGACCGGCGGCAGAAGAAAAACCTCAATATTGGTATTGGGACATTTATTCAGATTAAAATTAGCTAGTGGATTATCAAACATTAAAGTCAATGACAGAATTGCCCTAACCAGTACCGGAGCAATCAAATCAGATGACGGAGAATACATTGCGATGCATCCGGTTGAAAGCTCAGACGATTACAACTACATTGAAGTATTCAGACCATATGATATGGGTGATAGTTAATGATAACCAAAGGAAACGACACCAAAGTGCAAAATGAGGTAATTGCTCAAATAATTACTGATGAGTCAGCTAAAAGGTTGAGGCTGGCAAGACTATTTCCAAAGCAGGAAATAAAGGAAAATTCCGACTACTATACCTACTTCAGACAGAACATCAATCTTGATGATGCAATTAAACGTGGACTTTTGGGTGAGGCAAAAGATCTTGCACCGGGTGCCTCTTTACAAGAGTTAAACATAAGAAAACCTGTAACAGACACTATTTCAATTGACACAGTTGGAGGTGTTTTAAACGTCAACAAGGATGTCTTTGACAGTGATAGAATCTCCTTTGAGGATTTGTTGGCCGATGTGGCAACACTCATTGCCAATAAAATCGAAACCAACATTTACAATACTCTTGTAAGCTCACATAAGGTTCCAACATACAATACCACACAAACCGAGGATACCATGGAAGCCTTCGGTCAGTTCGTCATCAAGGCACAGGAAGCCTTCAAGGGAAGCTCCGGTGCAGGTGCTGATTTGACAATAATGGTCGAGTCATACAGGACATTAAGCTATATCAAGCAGTTGGCATATATGAGCAACAAGCTCGTTCAGCCGATAGAGGAAATACAGGCTTATTACGGTGTCGACAATATTGACTTTCTTGGAACAACCCATGCAGACGGCGGAGCAATGCTTGGAGAAAAGGACTACATCGCATTTGATTTAAGGAATGCGCCGTTGACCGTGTTGTATTCCAAGTCTTCAGGAACAACTGTTGCACCGATTACATCAGATCCGGATATTGCTGATTTTTATCCTATAATTGAAATCATGCGCAAGGACATTTATGATGAGCTTCCTCAGTATACTAAACTGTTCATCCAGTCCAAGGTTGGAATATTGTTGAACAAACCGCATCTTGCCATGACAGGCACATGCAGACCATAGGTGATATTAATGTTGACTAAAGGAAACAATGCTAAAGTTCAAGATGAAGTGATGGCGCAGATTGTGGCAGACACTTCAGCCAAATGGATGAGATTCACAAGACTGATTCCAAAACAGGAAATTGAAGAGAATTCCCAATATTACACTTACATGTCACAGCGTGTCAATATCGATGAAATAATAGCAAAAGGTCAATTAGGTGAAGCAAAAGATGTTGCACCCGGTGCTACTTTACAGGAATTGAATGTAAGAAAACCTGTAAGCGATACCGTGTCAATTGATACAATAGGTGGTGTTTTGAATGTCTCAGCACAGATGCTTGACTCTAACTTGATAAGTGTCCATGATATGCTTCAGGATGTTGGGATTCTTATAGGAAGAAGCATTGAGCAGGCTGCTATCAACATGATTTTAAACAACGATAAGGTGGCAACCTATAATCACACTTCCGGTGATGACAGCGGAGTTACCATTTTAAAAGCTCAGGAAAAGTTCAAGGAATCTGCCGGAAGTTTCTGTAACCTGAACAGTATGGCAGTCAATTATAAGTCATTGACCACATTAAAGTCTGATATGTTTGCAGCGAACAGACAGGTTGAACCGGTAGAGGCAATAAAATCATATTATGGTATTGACAATATTGATTTACTCGGAACTGCTGTTTGTGATGGTGGATCTGAAATTGCCGAGAAAACCTACATCGGTATGGACTATCAAAATCCAGGAATGAAACTACTGTACTCAAAGATAACAGGGACAACCGTTGCACCACTCGGACCTGACGGGGATGTGTATGATTTCTATCCGTTGATTGAATTCATGCGCAAGGACATCAGGGATGAACTGCCGATGTATACAAAGCTATTCATACTTACTTCAGTGGGTGTTTTGATGAATGCACCTAATAGGATTATTAAAGGTAAGTTCAGGGCATAAATAGTTGGGAGTTAATTCTCCTAGCTAAACATATTTTAGATAGAGATTGTAATATATAACTGAGGCAATAAAATGAAATTAATACTAGATAGTGAAAATTCAAATCCAACAACAATAACAGTTAAAGGAAAAGAGATAACATTGCTTTTAATTGAATCTAGTATTTTAATCGATTCATCTCAAATTGCTAAGATTTTCGATAAAAAAGAAAAGACAGTTGCCACAAAGGTGCAGAAATCCGGACTGGAGAAATACGAAACAGAAAATGTGAAGCTATTGAAAAAATATGGATTGATGCATCCGGATGCTGTTAAGCCAAGGCCTTTTTATGATTTAAGGCAGATGCTTGAAGGACCTGCGGAATATTATTTCAAACAGATTGATGAATTTGATTTGATTGAGGTTATTGTACGTGTAGCTATTGGAAAGCACCGTGAGTGGATTCATAATAAGAGGATTGATAAATTTTAATCTATTTGATTAGTCGGTGTGATTATGTTGAATGAAATAATATGGGAAATTAAATTACCGTCATTTTCAAATAGTTCATCTCAAGAAATCGTAGAAACAATTAATTCTATTTTAAGTTCAGATTTTAAAGAATTGGATGTTTGGTTAGATGAACAAATTGAAAACAAGACTCTAAAAGGATTTAAAAAAGAAAAAGTACCTAATGTTAATTTCAATGAAAGAAATGTCATTTCAATACTAGATTTGAAATTTAATGAAAGGTATTTTAAGACTCTTAATCTTATGAAATATAACGAAAAAACATTCTGGTGGGATGAAGTAGAATTTAATAATCAAATTTTTATAAGGGAGTTCAGATACACATTAAAAATTCCATTGGATAGTACTATCATTAGGTTAAATAAAAAAAATTTTCAAATACATGTTCCAGAACCTTGGTTTGTAGATATTAACAAATTTGATGTAAAACAATTGAAAACCCAAAAAAATGTAACTATATCATTCATTATTGGTTTTAAATTTGATAAAGAAATAACAAATGAGGAATTATATCCGAATGTCAATTGTGATCATGAATTTAGATTATTTTATAATGGAAATTGGAATTGGCATTTAATATGGGAATGTAAAAAATGTGGATTCATTTGTTTTTGTTCTTGTTTTAAAGAAGCTATTGAAGGTTGTAAGCAAGGAAAGATTATTACAGAAAATAAATTTAAAAATTTGGCAGGTAAAGAAGTTATATCAAAAACAACTCAAAGACTTTTCATAATTGATAAAATGTTATTAAAAGAAAGGGGATTTACTTTAGATGATTTAAATCTAAATTTATATAATCTTCCTTATTATGAGAATGCTTGTGAGGTTTGTCGTGGAAAAACTTCTTCCCATAGGTTTTGTCATAAGATGTATTCTCGCAGTGAATTTGAAAGAAAATATGGGGCTTATGCCAAAAAGAAATTTTTTGAATATAAACTTTTAAATGAAGATGTCAATGATGAAGATTTGGAAAGAAGAACAAATAATATAACCCG
The DNA here is from genome assembly GCF_902801725.1 of uncultured Methanobrevibacter sp. GTDB lineage: Archaea > Methanobacteriota > Methanobacteria > Methanobacteriales > Methanobacteriaceae > Methanocatella. The sequence goes on from NZ_CADCJB010000015.1 coordinate 52,170, forward strand.
TGAAGAGTTAGGATTCAGAAAGATAGGTGAAAGATTTGTTACAGAAACTGAGTTATATAGGATAATCAAGTCTATTTTCCCAGATAATAAAGTTATTCATCATTATAAGACAAAATGGCTTGAAAGACAAGAAATAGATATTTTTGTACCTCATTTAAATTTAGCAATTGAATATGATGGCATCCAACATTTTAAGCCAATAAAAGCATGGGGTGGAGAAGAAGGTCTTAAAAAGAATATTGAAAGAGATAAAATTAAAGAAGAAAAATGTAAAGAAAATAATGTGACTTTAATTAGATTCACCTACAAAGAAAATGATTTATTATCTGAAAATTATGTTAAATTCAAATTAAAAGAAAAGGGGATTCATGTTTAATATTAATTAACGGTATTCCAGTAAAAAAATTAAATTTATAACTAATCCGATTTCAACATATGTCTATTGCAGTTTATTTATTTTGTTACAACTTATTTAAAGAATCTAAATAACTTATTTTGATGATATCCTAATGTTTATGTAATAGGAAATCTAATTATTAACTAATATAACAAACAAAGAGGATAAGTATGGATATTGAATATATTAAAGAGAATTATATTTTTGAAAAATTAAATGAAAACCATAACTTAGATGATTTTGAGTGTGAATCCGAGGATTTAACAAAATTTTTAAAAGAGGATGCATTGAATCAGCAAAACATGAATTTAAGCTTAACACATGTAGTTATTTGTGATGAAACTGTTGTTGGATATGTATCAATTCTAACAGATGCAATGAAATTAAAAATCCTTGAGGATAAAGAAACTAAAGATAAAATACGCAGCAAGCTAAACATTAGTGAAAACAATGTGATACCTGCAATCAAAATAGGAAGGTTTGCAATAGATAAAAAATATGCTCATAACGGATTGGGTAAACATGTTTTTAGAAATGTCCTGTTAAGCATTTTGGATATATCTGAAAATATTGTTGGGTTAAGGTTTATAACTGTAGATGCATATGCAAATGCATTCGGGTTCTATGTTGAAAAACACAAATTCAAATATCTGAAAAAAGATCAGAAAGAAGTTGACGACCTAGATAGGATTATAAAAATAGATCCTGAAAGAAGTTTCAGTCTTTACAAAGATATAAAAAGTATATAAAAATAAAGTTTGCAAAAAAATATTATTTTGAAAATAAAACAATTCTCTGATTTCTGATTTCTTTTGCAAACTCTTTATCTTCCTGTGTAGGTGCTTCCTGCATTTCATTTAAAACAGCGATTGCATCTTCACCTTCAAAAACAGGAGTTTTTGCGATAGGTTTTGCCATATGAAATCACCTCTTAAAAATATTTAATTTGTATTTTTATTTATATTTTTAATCCTTTAAATAGATTATGCATGTTAATATATATGTTTTAGAATATAGTGATTCTATATATTTGCTCTTATATTTCAATCTTTTTCTAGTTTTTATATGTTCTTATAGTATCAACATGTTCATGTTACTACTTAAACATCTTAAATCAAATAATTTGAAACATAAAATATTAAAGTTCTGATTCTAAAGTATTAAAGAATTTTTTAAGTAACTTTATAACTTCTTCATAACGATTAAAAACTTCTTTTTGAATTTCATCATCAGTAATTGCGTCAATGAGTTTTTTAATATTGTCATTTGTAATCTTTAAATTTAAATCTTCATCAAATTTAGATGAATCCCAATATTCATCAAACATTTCAATATTTTTCACTAAAAATGAGTCCCCATCATTCATTAAAGTTAGTTTACCTAAACTTCTCATAATTTTAACAGAAATTTCTTCATTTGGAGGTAATCCTTCATCTAATTCTTTTGCTTTATAGATTAACAATTTAAAAATAATATAATTATAAGACTCTGGTGCAATTAACTTAAAATTGGATTTATCATCTATAAATAAACTAAATATTTTATTAAATGCTGATAATTCGTCCCCTATACCCATTTTATCAAAACGCCGATACCATGATAATTCAAGTTCTAAATCAGATTTTAATCTAAATGAGTTGGGTATTACTGAGAATTTTACAAACTCTAGATTTTTATTATTTGTATAAATAGTAACAATTGAAGTAAATAATCCCACCATCAATGCAGAAAACACAGTAAAATTATGAATTCCTAAGTTTAAAAATGCATGATACACAATTTGATTATTATTTACAAATTTTATAGGGCAAAATACGACTAAATCGAGTATCATAACTGAAAAGATAAACAGATATGCATAATTCTTTTTAATCAAAATACAAAGTTTAGAACAAATCATTAAAACACCTTTTAGTTATATAATTAGTAATATCTTATAATGTTATACAAATAGTAATCTTTCTTAATTAATATGTTATTTAAGATATGGTTAACAAATATATATTTCATGAAAAAAGAAGAGTTTCCATCTTATCTTGAATTAGATTTAAGTAGTGCTAAAAATTTTGCTATTAAAAATAGCATTATTCCGTCTGAGTTATTCAAGTATACAAAAGTTAGAAATGCCAAAGAGTTACTCTATGATAACATAATGTATCTTCCTCAGCTTTCTGAATTAAATGATCCTTTTGAAGGGTCTTTGTTGTGTGATGAGGGTAAAGTTGAAGATTTTTATGTGAATAGTAAGCTTGATGAGTTTATGAGGTATATAGAAGAGGAACTTGATGGCGAAGATTATGATGAAGATTATTTTAAGAAGTTAGGAAAGTTATTTTTAAGATTTCAAAGCCAGGATAAACTATCGGAAATTAGGAATGTATTAACCGATGAATTTTATGTTATTTGTTTAAGTGGGCGTAAGGATATTGCCTCCTTGTGGGCACATTATGCAGATAATCATAGGGGAATCTGCATTGAGTATGATTTAGTAAATACTAAAAATGAAATTTTTAAAAATTTGTGTTTTCCAATAGAGTATTTGGAGGATTATGATCTCACTAAAGATGTTAATTATAGTTTTAATAAGAAGTCCTTTAATTTAAATTTAAAAATTAAGCCGTTATTATTAAAAGCTAAAGATTGGAGTTATGAGGAGGAATGGAGAATAATATTTGATGACTCCATTTTTTCCGATTTTTGTCCATATGAACCCTATATAAATTTTTTAAAACCTCAAAAAGTTTATATGGGCATAGACATATCTGAAAAAGATGAAAAACTAATTAAAAACATTTGTAAAATTAAAGAAATACCTTTGTTTAAAGCAATAAAAGATAAAGATAAGTATAAATTTGATTTTGATGAAGTAGATATTTAATTTAACTATAATTGTAGTTACAAATTTTTGGGGAAGTAATATAGTAAATAATTTGAAATTAAAAGCACTTGAAATTAGTAATTTAATTTTAGAAAAAGAAACTCATTTGATTGGGATGATATATTAGAAGCATCTGGCTATTGATAGATTACATACATTAATGACTAATTAGGTAAAGGAATTATGTGTAAATCATTCTATTCCATTTAATGAAAATGATAGGCTGGATGTTATTTTTAAAAATATGTTAATTAGATTAAAGAGTATTGACTCAGATATGTATTTAACAATTCTAAAATCAAATATTTCTTTATTTTCGCAATTTAACAATATAAGAAATAATTATATGAACATGATAATGATGTTTTAAGTGATGCTGAAAGTAAATTAATTTTTAAAAATATTATTAACGTTAAAGAGTTTATTGATGATTTAGAAAATAGGATTTTTTAGTTGTTTTAAAAATCAATTGTAGATCTTTATTATATTTTTTTTGTTTTCAGATAATCCTTTTCGTATTAAATATAATTTTTAATATAATTATATAAATCTTTATATTGTCTGATAATATAATATATTAATATTTGTAAATATGTAAAAATATTGATATCTATACATGGTGATTAGTGTTGATTGAGACAGCAATAGGTATCCCAGAATTTGAAGATAATGGGTATTTGCCTCATAAATGTTATGAAGTAACTTTAAATGAAATAAAAGAAAAATTAGTTGATAATTTTCCTGATTCAAAAACTAGACAATCTAGATTTGAATGTTTTATGAGATTTTACAAAGAATTATTAGATAATGTTAAGTCTTGTATAAGATTACTTATTGATGGAAGCTTCGTAACTAATAAAGAGAATCCGCGGGATGTTGACTTTATCATTATTGTTGATTCATTGAAATTAACTAAATCTGAAAAAAAGTATTTGGAAAATATTTTATTTAAAAAAGATGAATTAAAAAAAGAGTTTGTTCGCTATGAAAAATTTGTTGAGTTAGGGATGTTACATGAAGATTCATTATATAACTTGAGATTTTATAGAATGGGTTGTGATTTCTTTCAAGTTATTAAATATGATTCATCACACTTGTTATATGAAGAGTATGTTGAAGAAAGAGATGGTTGGATTTCATTTTGGGGTCATCAAAGAGATGATTCTGAAAAAGGTTTTTTGAATTTACCTGTGGATTATGGTGGAGATTTAAATGGACTCTATTGAAATTCGTTATTTGGAAAATGAAATAGAAAAAATAGAACGGAGAATTAGTGTTATAAATGATTATTTAGAATCTCATCCTGATGATTTTGCAGTTCAATTAAGTTTATCTAATTTAGAATCTAGAGTATCTGAATTAAAATTAGAGTTGTATTTGAATCAAAATAATTTTAGTGAAATGTTTGTTAATGAAGAGGTTAATCTACATTTCTCAGGCAAATTTGTTAAAAATAATTCTATTTTTGCTCCAATATTGGTTAAGATTATTGAAACATATGAAGAAGTGATTATGTACATTTCTGCAGCATTAAGATATGGTGTAGAAAATATGGAAAAACATATGGATGGAGATTTTAAAAAGGAAAGTGGTCATTTTGTTAAGGCTTCACCAGGTTCATTTATGATTACATTTTTTCCAGTAATTCATGAAGATAGTCAATCTACTTTTATACCATCTTTAAATAAATTGTCTTTTGAAAAATTTTGTGAACTTATAAATTATGATGATGATATTGATGAAATTATTAAACAAATTGATATAATTGGATCTACAACTATTTTAAAATATAAAAAGTTCATTGAAATTTTAGACAAAAATGAATTAGATATGGATATAAATGATGGGAATGATGAATCAATAATCAGTATAAATCATGAAAAAGCACATGATATTTATCATAGTCTTAAATCTTTCGAAGAAGAAACAGTTAAAACTGAAAAAATAGAAAAAGAAGGAATTTTATATTATATTAACACTGATAATAAAAAATGTGGTATAAAATTTTTTGATGAAGAATTGGGTAAATCAAGAAAAATTTCTTCTATTAAATTTAGGGATGGTTTAAAATTAAAGGTTAAAGATTTGGTTGATTCTGAAGTGAAAGTAGTTTTGGAAAAAACTACTAAAATTAATATTGGTGATGAAGATACCAAACCACTTTATGATTTAATTAATATTGAGTAGACTATTCAGTTTATTTGGGGTTTTTTATTTTAAAGTTGTATTTATTTTCATAATCATAAATAAATCGTTCACAATATTTTTTATTTTCGTCATTAAGAGTTGTTTTATTAAGTATTTCGTGAATTTTTGGTATCACATTTTTTATTTCAAATAATTCTTCCATATCATTGAAATTTAAAGATGTTTTTAAAATTGTTGAATTATCATTTAAGCATAGATTATATTCAAATGATTTTAAAAAATTTAAATATTCTTCATCTGTTTTAATAAGGGGCATATATTTTTCAAAATTGGTTTCTTGTGATAAATATTTTAATCTAGCTAGAATTATTCCTAAATTTGGATGATTATATAATTTTTTTTCTTTAAGTTGAGTTTTAATTTTTTGAATGAGAAGTGGTTCTAATTCATCATATTGCTTTTCAGAAATTAACATTTTATTTTCTGGAATAACATAATCGCCTAATTCATCTTTTCCATAATCAAAAGATAGTGTGTATAAAAATTCTAAAATCACTAATGTGTTGTTTTCATAATCAATTGATTCCTTTAACAAGTTATATCTCATGTTTCCAGATTGTAATCTTTCAAATAATTGTTTAAATAAATTATATATGCCGATTCCAGTTGTATTTTGATAAATTTGATCTCCATTTTTCATTAAAGCTCTGATAAAGTATTCAATGTTATTAGATTCAATGTCTTCAATGAAAAATTTGAATTGAAATAATAATGAGGATAATCTATTGTTTTTAGTTTCAGAATTTAATATGTCAAAAATTTCATTTTCAGTATCCAATTGGATAAATTTTGATATAACAACTGGACTTATTTCTCCATCTTCAAGATTTAATGTAAAGTATTTATCAAAATGATTTTTGCTGGAAATATTATGGAATTTATCCAATTTCTCATTATTTTCTTGATTATAATTTTTAAAACCATTTTTTCCATTTAAAATTGGGAATAAATATTGTATTATCATATATAAATTGTCAAAAGAAGAAATTTTTGCTTCATTTTTAATATTTTCCCAAAATTTCTTAACTGCATTTTTTATTTCATCATCATTTACAAAATTATTTTTATTTCCCAAAAGAATTTCTTTATTATCTTTTAAGATTAAATAAACAGAATATTCAAATGTTTGAATTAAAATTAGAATAATGTAATCGTTGATATTTAAATCATCAATAAATTTTAAATAAAAATTTAAAGTATTATGATACTTTTTTAATGAACGAATGTTTTTAATGAATGGTTTTATAAAAATTAGAAGGTTATAGAATTCATAAGATATTGATATGTTTCTCTCAAAGTATTCATTATATAAAGGTTTAATTTCCTCTGTGATATTTTTATCCAAGTCAGATTCTTTTATATCAGGCACGATTACTGGAATCTGAATGATTTTATCAATGAAATTGGTTGAAGAATCGCTATGGATTTTTTTTAATGAGTTAGTTACAACTTCTTTATCAAAAGGAATAATATAAACAAAATTGTCAAAATCTGCTAGAGACTTAACTAAAATAAAAATTTGATGAATTTCAAAATCAGTCATTCTATCAATATCATCTATTACAATAATAAATTGGTACGATAAATCGTTAATATAATCATTGCATCGTTTCTTGAGAAATGAAACGGCATGATACTCTCTATTTAAACTGGAATTGTTGTAAGTATAACTTAATCCTCGAAAACCAAAGTTTATTGAAGAATTTGATTTGATTTCCTTATAATAATGCTCTAAATAATTATATTTGAATAATTCCCTTAATGCATAATATGCATAACGCGGATAATAAAAATAAAATTTTTTAAATTCTGGAATGTCTGACTTTTTCCATTGTTTTTTTAATTGAATATATTTCTTCTCAAACCAAAATTTATCAGGATATTCTCTTTTTTCAATTTCAGATATTAACAATTTAAAAAATTGTTCATAAAGATTATTTTGTGTTGAAAAATTCCATGAATCAAATTTAATTTTAATAATGTTTTCATCCTCAATTTGATTAAGTGCCAAATTGATGATGGATGTTTTTCCTGACCCCCATGTCCCAATTAAACCAATAGTTAAGCTTTTTTTATAGTCATGATTTAAAAGAATATCTGCTAAATTTTCAGCAAAATCATATCTATTTAATTTATCATCATTTTTATTATCAAGGGGTTCATCAGGAATAAATCTCTTTGCCATGATTATAATTTAATTTTAATTTTAAAATAATTTGTTATTAGTTTGTTTGTGAATTTTTATTAAATATTTGTTCCCGGGTTATGGCGGTGTTAAACAATTTGTTGAAAATAGGATTAAATTAGATAAATTGCTTAATAATATCTAATGCATGTTTATATATCTAAAAGGATATGTTTTTCCAACTAAAACCTGAAATCCTTAAAGAATTTCAGAAGTGTCACTGGACTGGTATTCTCTAGATTATAAAACGCATGATACTTCTTATGACACCACTTACAAAGGGGAATTCCATTATCCTGGTCAAGACGAAGGGAAACGCAATTCTTAAACGAAAAGACATGATGAGCCTCCAGGTGCTGGCCGGCTCCGTAGAGAACACATCTTTCACCGTCCCTTTCTTTTACCCCGCCTTTTACTCTTTGGTGTTTCTCACTTCATCTATATTTTTGCTTTTGGAGATGTCTATCCATTCATTTTCATTTACCATAAGGTTGTTCCTCCATTATGGGTAGCTATTTATACTAAAAGGTTGAAAAGTAAAATTGTAAAATATAATATATTTTACGAACTATTTGATAAAAAGAAGATTTGGCTGTGATAAGTATTTTAGACCTCAACAAATAAATGAATACTTTTTACTTTCCAGATTTTTTAAGCTGCATTTCAATCACTCGATAAATGTATGCTGAAACTTCAAGAAAATCATGCCTGATTTTTGAGTTGAAGTTGGTGGTGTGGAAGTGAGATTATATTCATCTCACAGATTTTCAAGTTTAATTTGAACTCCTTTTATAATTATTAAAATCAGCCCTTAATCCGTGTTATTTTCTTAAATTGTATTTTATTTAATTTAAAGACCAATTTAGTATAAACAAGTTGATTGTTTATACCTGTTATATGATTTATCCATTTACTAATATAAACCTTTCTAAAATTCAATTACACTTGAACCACTAAAAACTTGCAAAAACGTTATTTTCATATAAATTTTTTGTAAAAAGCGGAAATGGAAATTATAAAGCATATCAGCCAACCGATTAAGATTAATCAACTGTCATTTTAAATTTAAACAATACAGAATAATTACACGTCGATTCAAATGCTAATCTCAAAAAACTGATGGCACGGTTAACCTGAAAATTATTTCGCCTGCACACTAATTTAACACAAATCCAAGAGATCTATAGCATTTAACTAATCCAAAATCCGTTAAAAACCTCAAATAAAAAATTTTAAAAAGCAAATCAAGTAAAAATTAATCCAAAAATAATAAAAATGCTAGTTTTAAAGATGAATTTTAAGATTTAAACTGATTTAATAAAATTAGATGAATGTGGTAAAAGCAGTGAGATGAATATATTTTTACTGATTTTACGGAGAAATTGGAACTCTATTTTTGGAAAAAACGGTGTTTTTTTCGAATCTCGAAAAAAAGTTTGTCATTAATAATGGCAAAAATATGGTGATTAAATATGAAGTTAAACTATAAATTTATAGGTTTAGTAATGTTTGTCCTGTTAGTATGTTGCATTAGTGCAGCTAGTGCAACAGACGTAGACAACATTACGGTCACTGAAGATACAGACATCATCGAACTTGATGATACTGTAGATTCAGTTGAAGAAGTAGAACAAGATCGAGGCACTGGCAGTTGCGATTGTGATTGCTGTGATTGTGAAATTGTTGAACCGACTATACCAACTGGATCAAATCCAATTACTTTAGGTCCAAATAATTATACAGATAAATTTACAGATGATGGCGTATTTAATGTTTCAAATGTGGATGAAGTAATATTTACTGGAAATTTTGTTTCAAATAGTAGTACTTATACTCCTCTTAAATTTAATCGAACAATAACTATTACAGCAACAGGAGCCACATTTAACAATTTTGGATTTGAATTGTTACATGAAGGAATAGTCTTAAATGGAGCAACTATAATTATGGATGCACCTGAATATACAAACTGTTATGCAGTCACTGTTGAACATGCAAAAGATGTCATTGTGGCAAATAATAAAATAAATTATACATGTAATTATGATAATGATGGAAATTATAATTATGCAATAAAAGCAGAATATAGTAATAATTTAACAATGTATGGAAATGAAATAGATGCAACTGTACCACTTAAACAACCAAATTGGGATATATATGGTACTATATATTCTGATTATGTTGCAGGAGTAGCAATTGAATCATGTGATTATTTAAAATTTGCAAAAAATAATTTAACTGTAATTGGTAATTGGCGTGTTGGAGGTTTTCCAACATTAGATGCATTTATCATTGCAAACTCTGCAAATGCAAAAATTTGTGGAAATAATATTCGTGAATCTGATATAATAACAAATACTGATGAATACAGTTATATTTATGGTATTGATGTTTATAAATGTGTTAATTTAACAATTTGTAGCAATAATGTAATTATGAATGGAAATGAATCTAATACTGATTATGAAGGTAATGGAACTGGTGCAGCATACTGTATACAACTCACTGGACCACATACTGGTATAAAAATATGTAATAATAATTTAACTACAAGAAATCAAGGCCCTAATTTAGGAATTTATTCCCAAAATTATGATGGGGGTACTGAATTAACAATTTGCGGTAATCATATTAATGTTACTGGAAAAGCAGGTAGTGATCCATGGTCATTAGTTTCTGGAATGGAACTTCAAGATACTTATGCGACTGTATATGGTAATGATATTGTTGTAAATAATACTAATCCTTATACTCCTGGAGACTATGCATTTGGTATAAGTTATTGTCAATCTACTAGTAGTCAACATCATTATAATATAACTTACAATAATGTAACTGTGTATAATGCAGATTATACTATTTATCTTATGAGTGCTGATCCAGTAACAGTAATTGAACATAATAATTTAACTGCAGTTGGTGTTACTACAAAGACTGGAAATGCAACTGTATCTTCACCTACTGGTGTAGGTCCAAATCCTTAGTTTATCGAATAATTAACTGAGAATATGTATTTAAACATATTCTCTTTACTTCCGTTGATTCATATGAAAAAAGGAATTATATTGATTATATTGAGTTTAATATTAATTTTTTCAGTTAATTTTATTTCCGCTAGCGAATTAACTAATTCTTCTTTAGAAATTAGTTCAAATGATAATTTGGCGGATAATATTGATGATATTCCACTAAACTCAATGGATGATTCAAATGAGTTAAATCAGATTTCAGATAATTCAGTATTATCTGAACCAGATGATTTTATTGAGATTTGGATAGGTCAAAATAAAACTATTGATGGAGGGGATGGATCTCCAGAAAATCCCTTTGCTACATTATATTTAGCATGCGATTATGCAAATACTAAAAATACAAGTCAAATTACATTAAATATTTATAATGGTACTTATGAATTATTGGATAGTCCTTTAAAATTTAATACATCTAATTTAATAGTTAATGGAATAGGTTCACCAACTATTAGAAGTTCAGATTCAATACGTGTACATTATCAAGGTTTTAGTTTAGTTTCTAGTTCCTCAAATTATACTTTTTCTAATATCAATACAATTGATTGTTTATTCAATGGAAATGCAAAACAAGGAACATTTAATAATTGTTCTTTCATTTCATCTAGTGGCGAATCATTAACATTACCTGATAGTAACAATTATGAATTAAAATTTAATAATTGTCGTTTTGAAACTTCTTCTAGTAGTTGCGTATTCTTAGTCACTAGTGGTGTTACCAAATCTCAGATTCTAAATATTAAATTTGAGAATTGTATTTTTAATTTACCTAATTGTCCTTCATTAATAGATGCTAGAGACTCAAGTAAAGTTACTATGATAAATTGTTGGTTAGGTAGAAATACTTTCCCTTCTTTTATTAAACCTTCTCGAGGGTATATAGTAAATTCTAGAGGGGCATATGTTACTTCATGGAGTTGTACTGTTGAAAGTTACGCACAATTTAATGTTACTAAAAACTATATTAGTAATAATACTTATGAAATAATTGGTAAATTAACTTGGGATGATGAAAATAATACTGCTAGTATGGAAAATTTTCAACCAATGAATGTATCATTATCATCCAATACTGGTAAAATTCAATCTAGTGCTATTTTAACAAATGGTACTTTTAGAGCTATTTACACTGGTGATTCAAATGAACATTCAATTGTAGCGATTTTGGGTTCTGAAATTAAAGAACTCAAGTTTAAATCTATTAATTTCACTGTTGATGCACCAAGTATATTCTATGGTGACGACCAAAATATTAATATAACTTTTCCATATGCAATTAATGCTACAGTTAATATCATTGTTAATAATAAAACATATAATTTAACAGTTAATGATACATCAATTAATTATATTTATACTATTGAAGATATCTTAACTGAAGGTAATTATACAGTTGAAGTTATTTTAAATGATGATGTCAATCAGGTGTATGGCTCTAATTCTACTATATTATCAGTATCTAAAGTAAGTGATTATATCTTTGAAGTAGTCCCAATTAGTGAAGTTAAAGTTGGTGAAAATGCTACAATTTACATTACATTACCTAGTGATGTAAGTGGCAATGTCACAGTTAAATTTGGAAATGATACTCAAATTTTACCTGCAAATCAAACTATGACTGTTAAATTTGGTAATTTAAATGCAACTACTTATCCAATAATAGTTTCATATAGTGGTAATGATAAATACGTTGTTCCAGATGATAAAATTGACAGTATCACTGTTGATCCTGCTAAATCTAGTGTAAATATTGAAAATGTTGAATTTATTTATGGTGAAACTATTGTTATTCCTTTCACTATTGAAAATGCAACTGCAGTTAAGGCTAAAATTTTAAAAGGAACAAGTGAAATAGAAAATGTTGTTGTTGAAAGTACAAATATCTTTGTCAATTCTGATTTGGACGTAGGTATTTATACAGTTGAGGTAACTACTATTGTCACTAGTAATTATGAAGAAACTACTGAAACAGCTATTTTAACTATTAACAAAGCAAATTCAAGATTAATAATATTTGACAAGGAATTTATTTATGGTGAGGATGCAATTATTAATGTGGAAACTATTAACTCTACTGGTGATGTTATCGCAACTTTAATGGATGAAAACAATATCAAAATTGCTGTCGCAGTGTCTGGAAATAATATAACTTTACCATTGTTAAATGTTGGTAAATATACTTTAATAGTAACTACAAATGCAGATGAAAACCATAATAATGCTACAGAATCTGCTACAATCACCATTACTAAAACAATTCCTTCAATGGAGGCAACAATTGAACCTTCAGAAAATATTACAGTTAAAGATGATGTAACATTAACAGTTAAATTACCATCTGATGCTACTGGTGATGTTGTTATTAAAGTTAATGGTAAAAAACTGTATAATGTTTCTGCTAATGAAACTATTACTATTAACTTAAGTAATGATGCTGGAGATTATGTAGTTGATATTATCTATTCTGGTGATAAAAACTATGAAAGTGACATGTCAACAAATGAATTCACAATCTCTAAAGCTAAAACCACAATAACTGCAAATCCAATAATATTTGAGGAAGGAAACAGTTCAACAATCGAAGTAACAATTCCAGATGTTGAATCAGGTTTTATTTTTGTAGATGTTGGAGATGAAAAATTCTATGGAGACATTAATGATGGTAAAGCAACAGTTTTAATTAAGGGTTTACCTGCAGGTAATTACACTGCTAAAATTAGCTTTGCAGGTGATAAAAAATTCAGTGAAGCTACTGGCAATACCACTGTTAATGTTTCAGCCGCTCCAGATATAATCGGTGAACTTGAAAAGATTATTAATGAACTCAATGGTACTGTGATTAATCAGACTGGTATTATTGATTCTCAGAAAGAGCAAATTAGTTCTCTTAATGGTACTGTGATTAATCAGACTGGTATTGGTACTGTGATTAATCAGACTGGTATTATTGATTCTCAGAAAGAGCAAATTAGTTCTCTTAATGATACTGTGATTAATCAGACTGGTATTATTGATTCTCAGAAAGAGCAAATTAATAATCTTACTCATAAAAAAGACGCAATATTAGTTGTTGATAAAACTTTCACCCGTGTTGCAGTTGATACCAGTGCAGGTGAAAAAGGTGGAATGTTTTACGCAATCTTAAAAGACAGTGACAATAATGTTTTAGCTAACAAAACTGTTCAAATTGCTATAAATGGTAAAATCTACACTAGGACTACTGATGATCAAGGAAGAGCAGGCATACAGGTAAACTTCGCAAATGCAAATACATATTCTTATGCAATATCTTTCCAAGGTGATGACACATATAACGCAGCACCAATGGCATCATCAAAATTAACAGTCACTAAAAAGAAAACATCCATAAAAGCATCTAACAAAGTTTTCAAAGTTAAAACAAAAACCAAAAAGATTAGTGTAACACTTAAGACTGTTAAAAACCAGTATGATAAAAAAACATACTTAAAATCTGGTAAAAAAGTAACCTTAAAAGTAAATGGTAAAACATACACTGCAAAAATCAACAAAAAAGGTGTAGCTAAATTTACCATAAAAATAACTAAAAAAGGTAAATACACAGCTAAGATTAAATTTGCAGGTGACAAAACCTACAAAGCATCTAGCAAAACAATAAAAATAAGAATTAAATAAAAGGAAAGTAAATCATTTTTACTTTTCATTTTTTTTCTTTTTTTTATTAAAATTTAAATTTTATTTTTTTTAGTTTTTACTACTTTTATAGTTTCATTTTTATTACAATTTAAATTCAATATAATTAAAAATCTTTAATTTTAATAGATTAAATTCATAAAAAGGAGTTATTTTTATGAGTATCAAACCTGTTTTGATATTATTTGTTTTATTTTTAAGTATAAGCATGGTATCTGCTAATGAAATGAATGATGTTAATGTCACTTCAACTAGTGTTGAATCTCCACTTGAAATTACAGACAGTGTTGAATCTCCACTTGAAATTACAGACAGTATTGAAGATGTTAATGTCACTTCAACTAGTGTTGAATCTCCACTTGAAATTATAGATTGTATTGAAGGCATGGATGATTCTAATTTGAATGAGTCTAATCTCCTTCAAGTTTCTTCACAGGATTCAATGAAAAGTAATAATGAAATAATTACAGTAAATAATTGGGATGAATTACAATATTACTGTGCACAAACTGATAAAGATTATACTTTAAAACTAAAAGAAAATACCAATTTTTATCCAACAAATCCGAATAATGGAGGTATTTCCCAAATTAAAGTTAAAAATAATGTGAAAATTATTGGAAGTGAAGGCTCTTATATTGGGGACGTTTCACCTGATGCAAGAAGAATAGAATTTGCAGCTTTTTTAGTTGAAGATAATTCATTATATGGTTCATTAAATTTTGAAAATGTTACTTTTAAATATATCTATTCTGTTTATTCCAATGCACTAGTAAGTGGAACAAGAGATGGTATTTTTATTCAAATGGGTGGAATAAGAAATAATATATTTAAAAACTGTATTTTTCATGATATTCTTTCCCAATATGGGCATGCAACTATAGTTTATCTTAAAAAAGGAACTGCTATTTTAGATAATTGTAGCTTTATTAACTGTACTAGTGGTTATGGTGTTGTCAGTGTCTATGATCCCAATAGTGTGAAATCAACAGATATGATTGTTCGTAATTGTTATTTTGAAAACAATTATGCAACTACTGAACCCGGATGTATTAATAATTGTGGTAAGTTAACTGTCTATAATACGACTTTTGTTAAAAATAGGTCTTTCTGGTGGGCGGGGGCAATTCACACACATTCCGGGGGAAATACAACAATTTATGATTCTAGGTTCATTGATAATGTAGCTGGATGGAATGGAGGAGCATTATACACTTATGCATACTTACAAATTTATAATTCTGTTTTTATAGGAAATAACTGTACCACTAATAATGGTGGTGGTGCGATAGGTGCATGTTCCTATCAAACTGACCCGCACATTTACATTGAACATTGTTTATTTAAGGACAATAGTAATAATTGTTGGGCTCCTGATGATTTATCTGATGGTACTGGTCGTGGAGGTGCAATTTCTTTAATGGATGCAGGGTCTATTGAAGTTCGTGACACCACGTTTGTTGCAAATTCAGCATCTAGAGGTACTGCAATTTGTGCTTTTGATGTTGCTGCATATGGTTCTCCAGATATAATTATTGTTAATAATTCATTTATTAATCATACGAGAGTGGGGGATGTTTTAGAAGTTCGTGTTGATGGAACAATCTTAAATGTTTCAGATAATTATTATTATGGAAATTCTGTTGTATTTTCTAATTTAACACTTATCAAATTAAGAGAAGATAAAGAATTTGCAACTTTGCAGGTTAATGCATCTTTATCAAAACCTCAATATTATGACTCAGATATTTTGGATAAAACATGGTATGATGTTTATGTTAATAATAAGTATGTAAAAACAGTAAATACAACCACGTTTAGCATTGATTTTGGTGATTTTGATATCTGTGATGTTTATGTAATCCCAACAATTTCCAACAGAAAATCTAATGAAGTTACAGTAACTAGTACCCGTGACTATGTTTTTGTATCTAAAGATAATGGTAATGACAATAACAATGGAATTTCAAGAGAAACTCCTGTAAATACAATTAAAAGAGCTTTAGAATTAGCTAAAACTTGTCAAAATATCATTCTTTTAGGTGGTGATTACTCAGAAGAAAACATTCAAATTAATTATAGTGTCACTATCAAAGGTGAAGGCAAAGCCACTTTAACCGGTGCTACTTCATTTGTTTCAAATTCTAATTTCACTTTAAGGAATTTGAAAATCAATAATATAAATAAGGATACTTTCATCAGGCAGAATGCTGATAATTTAGTTATTTCAAATTGTATTATAACTAATAATGCCAGATTACTAGTTCAAAATAATGGATTTACAACAATAACCAATTCAATCTTGTTAAACAATTCCAATATCATACAAGGCAATAATGCTGATTTGAATTATAACTGGTGGGGTACTGCATTACCCGATTTAAACATAAACAAATATATTACTTTAAATCTCACTAGTAATGTTAATGCATTGGAAAATAATCAAAAGGCAAATGTTAAAGTTGATTTCTATTTAAATGATGGAACCAAATACCATAATTTGCCCGAAATCAATTTGAATATAACTGCAATTAATGGTGTTGTAAATCAGAATAGTATTCATGCTGATAGCAATGTTGTTTATACTTTAACAGGTTTTAGCGACGGTATCTTAACTGTTAGTTACAATGATTTCAAAATTAATGAGACTTTTAAGTTTTTAAAATCTGCTCCAAGCATGTCTTTAGCCACTGAAGATGTCATGGTAGGGGATAATCTAACCATAACCGTTACACTTCCAGGTGATGTGGAAGGTAATTTAACGGTTAATGTTGGAAACATCTCACAAAGCAAAGTCATTGAATCTTCAAAAACAGTTTTCACATTCTCAAATCTAAAAGCAGACACATATACAATTTCTGCTAACTATTCAGGGGATAAAAAATACTTGTTCAATACATTAACTTCAACTGTTAATGTGAATAAGTACGAATCCAGAACTGTTTTAACCATCAGCACAATTAATGTTGGTGAGGATGTTATCTTAACAATTACAATCACTGATACTGCAACCGGTTACATTACTTTATCAATTAACAACAACACTCAAACATTGGCCTTAAACAATTCCAAGGCGAATTACACCATTAAAAACATTAAACGAGGTGATTATTCAATCACTGCAGTTTATAATGGTGATGATAAGTATTTAACCAGCCAGGATTCCAAATTCATTGAAGTGGACAATTTAAATCCTACAATGACTATCCAAGCAGATGACATTACATATGGAGAAACAGCAATTATCAAAGTCACTCTAAACAGTAATGCCGGAGGAGAAGTCATTGTCACTATAGATTGTATAACTAATTCATCAAAAGTAGTTAATGGTAAGGCTGAAGTCAGATTCGCTAATCTGGATGCAGGTCAAAATAAAAACATCACAGTTTTCTATAGTGGTGATGATACCTACTTCAACCTGACTAATTCCAGCACTTTCAATATTGCTAAGGCGGATTTAACATTCACTATTGAATCAAAAGATATCAAGATAGGTCAAACTGCTGAAATTTTAATTAAGGTTCCAGCAAAAACATCAGGTACATTCACAATAGATCAAACTACAATTAACATTCCATTATTCGGTGAAATAACATACATTATTGCTGATTTGGAAATTGGAAACTACACATACACTGCTACTTACAACGGCAATAATTACAACACTGTCTCAGAGACAACTTCATTTAAAGTTTGTGAGTATCCTGCCCCTCAATGGGCTAATGAAGGTGGAAATACTCAAAACACTCACAAATCACCATATGAAACTACAACTAATGGTGAAATAGCATTTACAATTCCATTTAATCAAACATTAAGTGGTGAGTTAGCAATTGATAGTGAAGGCAACCTTTATTTAACTACACAAAGTGGAATTTACTGTTTTAACCAGACAAACAGGTTATGGTATTTCACATCAACTGCAGCAGCAGGTAACCTTTCAGGTATAGCCATAGGTCGTGATGTCATAATAGCGCCTAAATCAGGTGATACATTATACTTCATCAACCAAAATACAGGTGAAAGGTACGGGTCTTCTAATATCTATCAGGGTTCCAGTTTATTTGCTCCGGTAATTGATTCAAACGCTACATTATACATTGTCAGTGAATATCAATTTACATCACAGGATTATAAGCTCACTGTAATCCCATATAAGTTATGGGAGAATGGTGGTGAACCGACTTTAATCAATATTGGAAACGCACAACCTTTATGCGCTCCGACATTAAATGAAAACATTATTGTAGTTGTCAGTGAAAATCGTTTAAGAATGATTGATGCTAAAACATTACAGGCAATCTCAAGTAAATCAGCTAATTATCAACCTGTAAGGCCAGTAATTGGTGATGGAAATGTGGTTTATGCTGTTTTAAGTAATAGTATTGTTGCTTATAATGGTAATGGTGTACAGGTCTGGAAAACCAAAGTCACTGGAGGTATTGGAGATACATTAGCAATTGACCCTGAACAAGCAGTATATCACATTAACGCTAACGGCATACTTTACAGATATGACATTATTGATGGTAAAGAGTCTAAAGTATCTGATTTAAAAATCACTTCAGGATTGTTAATCGGCAGTGACGGAACATTATACTTCGGCTCTAATAACCTCTTCTATGCCCTCGACAGTGAAGGAAGTGTTTTATGGAAATCTGATTTAAAATCAAAAATCATTGGAAACCCAGTAATGGACAACAGTGGCTTAATATATGTCCCAACAGAAAGTGGAATAACTGCATTAACTTATGCTCCTTTAAAAGAACCAAATTTAAAAATCCAAGTCGATGATATTGTCAAAGGCCAAACAGCAACAGTAACAATCACCTGGAATAATCAAACAACAGGAACCGTTACATGCATTGTAAATGGTGAGAAAATAACTGCAAATGCAGATGATGGCAGAATCACTAAAACAATTTCCGGTCTGGACATAGGATATTATGATGTTGACGTATCATACTTAGGGGATATGAGATTCACTCCAACCACTGCAATCAAGACTTTTGTTGTCAGATCAACTGATGATGTTGCAAATAACATCCAATTCGATGGAAACAGAACTTTCAGCTTCAATTTAAATAACGCAAAAGGCAACTTAACAGTTAAAATCAATGATAAAACCTACTCAAAAGTTTTAGTCAACGGTAAAGCCAGTATCATTATTGATAATTTAAATCCTGGTGATTGGGAAGCAATAGTTAGTTATTCAGGTGATAGTGTATACAATAGTGCAAACCGCACATTCTCAGTATCTGTTCCTAAATTCAACGTAACATTAAACGAGCAAATAACCACTGAAAATGTTATCGCAAAAATCTCAGTCACACTCCCAAGTGATGTTACAGGTAACCTGACATTATCCATTGGCACTAAAAAATACACAGAAAAAGTCACCAACGGCAAAGCAACAATCATTGTTGATGACCTGCCTGCAGGCAACTACACAGCCACAATCACTTACACTGGTGATAACAGATATGAAATGGCTTTAAAAACAGTTAACTTGGAAGTTCCTAAAAAAGCCATAGAATTTAATGAAACCACATTATCAATTGAAACACAAGATAACACTGCCATATTTAGTGTTAATCTGCCTGATGATGTGACTGGAAATATTACTGTATCCATAAATGATGATAACCTTGTTAAAACTTTAAATAGGGGCAAATGCATCATTGAATTTAAAAATCTGGCCGCAGGCAATTATGAAGCTCTAATAAACTACACTGGAGATAATAATTATGAACCTGCCACTAAATCAGTCAGATTCTCCATTTCAATGGTCAATATCACTTTGGAGGATAGTAATTTATTCATTGAAAACTTAACAGTAACCATTAAATTATATGATGATGCAAAAGGCAATTTGTCTGTTATTATCAATAATAAAGAATTTAGTGAAGTTTTGGTTAATGGAAGTGCAAGTCTTGAAGTAACCGGTTTGACTCCTGGAAATTACACTGCAACTGTGGTTTATTCAGGTGATGATAAATATTCAATCGCCACCAAGAATGTTAAATTAACAGTTCCTAAAATCATTTCCAATTTGGATAATTTGGTTGTCTCATCAAATAATAATGTCATTAATGTTTCCATTGATTTTGGAAATGATGCTGGAGGTATTTTGATAGTTAATGTTGATGGTAGAAACTATTCTGCCAAAGTTGTTGGAGGTGTTTGCAACATTAGTATTTCTGATTTGGATCCGGGCAATTATTCAGCAGCAATTAATTATACTGGTGATAATAATTACACCAATTCTTCTAAAATGGTCAATTTGGAAGTTCCTAAAATCAAAATTGATGTGGACAATAACACTTTGGTTGTAGATTCCAACATTAATCCGATTGTAATTACTTTAACATTGCCTAGTGATGCAACAGGTACATTAACAGTTAATGTAAACAGTAAAAATTACACTCAGAAAGTAACTGATGGTAGAGCTATTGTAAATATTCCGGATTTAAACCCTGGAACATATACAGCACACATCACTTACAGCGGTGATAATAAATATGAAAATATCAACTTTAAAGATGAAATTCTAAATATTGATAAGTTACCGTCAAGCATCTCAGTTTCAGCTGCAGACATTAATGTTGGTGATGTTGCACTTGTAAACATTACAACCAGCACAGCTTCAGGTAAAGTAGTGGTAACAGTAAATAAAAAGGACTACAATGTCACTGTTACTAATTACATTGGCCAATTGACTATTTCTGGGTTGGTTGAAGGCAACTACAATGTCACTGCCAAATATTTAGGTGATGATACATATGCTGATTCAGTAAACACTACTGCTTTCAGTGTTTTAAAAGTTGAAGTGCCTATTGACAATGAGACTGTTACAATTCCGGACTCTGCAGATACTACCGCCTATAGTATTAATTTGCCGGAAGACGCAACTGGTACTTTAACAGTTAGTGTTGACGGTGTTCCTTATACTGCCACCTTAATCAACGGTAAGGCAACAGTTAACATTCCAGAGTTAACAGTCGGTTCTCACAACATTACTGTAAGCTATTCCGGTGACGCCAAGTATTCCCCAATTGTCAGGTCTGTTGTTGTCAATAAGACTGCTCCGGAGCATGTTCCGGTTATAAAATTAACAGGATCCAATCTTATCATGCTCTACACAAGCGGCAAGTACTTTAAGGTCAGACTGACCAGTGACGGCAATGCATTTGCAGGAAAAACTGTTAAGATAACCATCAATGGCAAGACATATTCCAGAACCACTGATAAGAATGGTTATGCATCACTTAAAATCAGTCTGCCGCCTAAAACATACAAGGTCAAAGCAACCTACGGTAATTTAACAGTCAATAAGAAAGTTGTTGTTAAAAGCATCATAAGTGCGAAAAACGTAAACGCCAAAAAGTCAGCAAAAACAGTTAAAATCAAAGTAACCCTCAAAAAAGTAAACGGAAAGTACCTCAAAAACAAGAAGGTAACTTTGAAATTCAACAAAAAGACTTTCAAGGCAAAAACAAATAAAAAAGGCGTTGTGACATTCACCATCAAGAAGAATGTCTACAAGAAACTCAAAACAAACAAGAAATACGTCTATCAGGTGATTTACGGCAAGGACAAGGTCAAGAAAACTATAAAATTCAAAAAATAGTGTGGGGATTATTCAACCCCACAGTTTTTCTTTTTTTAAGTATGGATAACACAATCCATAAAGACTCATTTCAACACCAACATCTAATTTAATTAAAAAACCGTTTAATTAAAACAATATATTATCACTCAAATTATAGTATTTTCAATCATCGTTTTCATTTAATGAATTCTTTTAGAAACAGTATTTCCTGTTGTGGTTTCCATTTATTCACTTAAACTATTTGTACTTGAATTTTCACTATATTAGTTCCCATTCATTAAAATTTAGAGGTGAATAAACATGTTTTATCAAAACGACCAGAAACTGATAAATGACTTCCATATGAAATCAGGTCACAGCATGGGCTCAATAAGGTCTTATAGGACAGTCTTCAACAACTACTGCAGTTTTCACTCAATGAGCTTGTCCGACCTTTTAGCTGAAGCAATCACAGAACAGGAAAACAGAATTCCGGAAAACCAGCTAAGCATCTATGACAGGATTCTTTCATTTAGAAACCATATGATTAGCAATTATGTTGGAAATACAATCACAAATTCAATATCTAAAATCAAAACATTCTACCACTACAACAGAGTAACCCTGCCGTTCATCCCGCCGCTGAATCCTAAAAGCATCAAAAGAAATGATGTCATATCATTTTCTGACCTGCCGACCAAGGATGAGTTGCGTCTGGCCTTGGATTTTGCCGATGATAATCTGAAGCTCTGGATTTTAACAATCCTCTCATCGGGAATGACAAGAGCCGAAGCCAAGTCAATCACTAACGGGATGTTTTTTGACTGGACAAGCCAGTACCATAAAAAGGACAACTTCGAGGATGCGATTAAATACCTCTCAAGAAAGAACAACGTGGTGTGCACATGTAATCTAATCCGTCAAAAGACTGACAAGCCATACTACACTTTCCTCAATCCCGAATGCGTTCAAAGGATTGCCAAAATAAAACGAAAACAGAACGACTTTGAGTTAGAAGACCCGCTTTTGAAATATGAGGTAAATCATGTCACCGATAAGTTCAGAAGCCTGAATGATTATCTGGGTTTGGGTGAGGTTGGAGGCTATGCCCGCCTGAGGCCCCACATGCTTCGTAAATTCCATTCGACCCATCTGAATCAGGGGTCATTGCTTGACGGGCAGCTGAGCATGGATGAAATTGATATCCTCCACGGCCGTGGAAAAAACAAGACAAGAGAGTCCTATTTCAAGGACAATCCCGAGTTTTTAAAGTTCGAGTATATCAAGGTGATGAACAACGTTTCGCTTTATCGTAGATACGATTGGAAAATAGTCAACGGAAAGGTCAAGGTGACCTCAAAGCCTTTATGAATTGTAATGTAAATATTGTTTTCACGTTGTAATTTTCTAAACTGGGAGCAACAAATTTAATAGCTATAATATATAAATAATATAATATGAAAGATAATAAAAAAGATAATATAATTTGGACAAGCTTTTGCCAGGCAATGAATTCCATCGCCTACTGGCTAATCCAAAACAATAAGAAGTACAAGAAGCGTGACTACTACCAGATACTGTCATTGAAGGGCAGTTGTAAAGATATTGAAAAGAAAGCTAAAAAACTTGGAAATGATAAGCTGGTGGCAATGTATACAATGGCCTTAATCAAAGACAACAAGTCCTTGGAGTTCCTTCCAAACTATGTGACATTAAAAGACGGAACCCAAATCGACAAGGCTGAATATGTGGACATGGCCATAAGGACTGAAAGCTACATCAGAGCAAACAAAAGACTTCCAGCTATCGTATACAGAATGTCAAAGCTTCCGGATTACAAGGATTCCACAATGAAGCTGTTTACCAAAACATTCAACTTCAAAGGAAATACAATTGATGAAGCTTTAGCCATTATAGCAAAAAAAGAATTATACAGCAAATACTTTGATTCACAAAAGACAGACAAGAAAACAATCAATGATGCTAGTCGGGATAAAGGTTCCAACTGTGTGGACTGGGGACAGGTATAT
This sequence comes from uncultured Methanobrevibacter sp., assembly GCF_902801725.1. Lineage (GTDB taxonomy): Archaea > Methanobacteriota > Methanobacteria > Methanobacteriales > Methanobacteriaceae > Methanocatella. The sequence continues at coordinate 76,163 of NZ_CADCJB010000015.1, forward strand.
TACAGGATAGCCAAATCCTTAGGATATGATGTGCAGTTTGTCCATGTCAAATGCAGAGTGTCCGGAACAGGCCATATCAGATTAAGACTTAGACATAAGAAACATACTTCAGGTAACTGGATTAACAGGGATCCTGCTGCAGTGGCGGATACGACTTCAGGAAATGTCAGATCTATCTGGTGTGAAGATGGAAATCTTATAGCTTATGATCCATCCTGGATATTCACAGATTTATATTCAAGTTAACAGTTAATGTTAACTTCTTTTTCTTTTCTTTACATTAACACCCATCATTAATTATTCGAAACTTACTTTTTAAAACAATTTCATACTACTCCGATTTCAAATAGTGTCCGATTTTCAAAAACCCTTCCGTTAATGTAAATTACAACTCACTAAATTAAAACCATTACATTTTCCATCGATTATATTGACCGTATCTTCTTGGAAACTAACGAGGAAAACAAAGATGAAAATCAGTATTCCGGAACTTGAGATATTGAAACTGACAATGATAATTTTATATATTTGAAATAATAAAATATTATATTAATTATTATATACAGGTTGTAATAGCTATGGCCAATATAAATAATACCTCATCCTACATGGATGAAGCTAAAAAGCAAATTATCAAAGAGTCAAATTATACCTATAGAGATGCCCTTGAAGTTTCAGCTTTTCTCATTGAAACCGGAAGGTTCGAAAGGTTCTACAAGGAAATGCAGATTGCAGACCTTCAAAAAGAACTTGAAGAAATGGATGATGAATAAGACTTCAAATAATATGTCTCCAGGATATAACTCTTAAAAAAAACTATTTTTGATTTGTGAAGGTAATAATAAAATTTATTATTACTTTTATATTTTTTATATAATATAATTTTATATATAATACATAATAAAATTATATATTATGTTACTTGAAAAAACCAACATTAGTGCAAGAGTCGAAATAACTCTCAAAAAAATTGTTGAAGATTCAGCCTTCACCCACAAGGACGCATATGAACTTGGAGCAAAGTTAATAGCTATGGGAAATGCAGAAGACACATTAGCACTAATAAACACCAACCCGGATTTTGATAGAATCATAAAACAAACCGAATACCGATTGATTGAAGCAAGAAAACAAGAGATTGAAAGAGAATTAAAAGATTTATAGGAGGAACCATCACCATGGGTCGAGGAAATTCTGATATCCTCTACTTTTTAGAACAGCATAAACAAGAGATAATAAACTGTTGCAAGAAAGGAATGAGCAATAATGAAGTTAAAGAATTGCTAAAAAGAAAATACGGACGGGAGGTAGCTGATGCCACATACAGGAAATTCAAAGCCAAATTGAATCTGACAAAAAATGATTTCCTGGAAACAATGCTGGATGAAATAATAGCTATGAAAACATCCAGTGCAACAGATGCAAGTATTCGAAGATGGTTAGCTGAAGAACATGAATTTGAAGTGAGCAGAGCAACATTTTCAAGATTCAAAAAGAAATATCACCTGACGGATAATGATAAAGACCCAAGAGCAAGAGATAAGCAAGCTTTAACCAATAGAGCAATCACACAAAAGCAAATAACAGACAATAACGTTCATCAAGACAATATCGACATGGCCATTGATACCATACTCCAACAACAAGTCACAGACATCAAAACGGGACTTGAAAACTTAGATAAAATAACAAAAAATGCAGTAGGCATTGAAATTGACTTTGAAAAGCTGGACCAGGAAGTAAGATATAATGCAAACGAAAAAAGCTTAGCAAGATATCTGATTGATTTAGCAGAACTAAAAATAAGATACTTAGAATTATCTGTTAAAGCATTTGAAGCTAAAAACAAATTATTCAAAGATGAAATGGATAGACTATTCAAAAACAGAGTTCTTGAACTAGAAGATAAGAAAATAGAGATGTCTCAAAAAGACATAATGAATGAGATAGAAATCCTTGCAAAACAAATAGATGATAATAATGTATGATGAAAACGGCAAATTCTATTTAGATGCAAAGGATAAAGCTATTCTTCAGAAATGTGTATATGAAAATCCATATATACCTTTCAATCCATTTCCAAAGCAAGCAGAAATGATATTAGCTACAGAAAAGGAAGTTTTAATTGGTGGTGCAGCTGGAGGAAGTAAATCAACCAGTCTGTTAATGAGAGCATTATTTTATGTTGAAGATGATGCCAATGAATACCATGCATTAATCCTGAGACGTACATTATCTGACTTGAAACGTAAAGGAGCTTTAATACATAAAACTAGTCAATGGCTTAACAGAAAGGAAATCCAAAACGATCCGGCTATTAGGCCTAAGTGGGACGGTACTGAACATTCATGGACATTTCCAAACGGCAATTCATTAACATTCGGATATTTAAGAAACATCAACGACTTAGATACTTATCAAGGTTCAGAATATCAATTCATAGGAATAGATGAATTGACACAACTTGAAAGATTCAAATATATTTACATGAGGTCTCGTGTAAGGAAAACCAAAGACAATAGACTACCAACACAGTTAATGTGCTCAAGTAATCCAGGTAAGCGTGGGAATAAATGGGTGCGTGAAAGATTCATAGAAAAAATCGACACGGACATTCAGGACAAATCACAAATAAGATTCATCAGTTCCAGTTATTTAGATAACATCTATCTGGACAGAAATGATTATGAAGAATACTTGATGGGTCTTGACAGAGTAACAAGAGAACAATTAATGAACGGTAACTGGTATGCTAGTGTTAAAGGTCAGCTATTTGATGAATCAGACTTCCACATAATCTCTCATGATGAATACATGAAAATACCAATAGTTAGAATTATCAGGTATTGGGATCTTGCAGCTACTGAAGTATTGAATGATGACAAATTGAGAGGCAGTGATCCAGATTACACTGCAGGAGTTTTACTGGCTAAAGATCTAAACGGCAACATCTATATTCTGGATTCATATGAATTTCAACTTGAGTCAAGAAACTTAATCAATGAAATTATCAATACTGCAGCACGTGACAAGTCAGATGTGCAATATATAGAACTTGACGGCAGTACTGGTAAAAACTTCGGATTATTAATTATCGATGAATTAAACAGAAGAGGATTTACAACAGGCACTGGAAATTCACGTGAAAATAAAGTAGACCGTGCAAGAAGAGTTTCTGCAGACATTCAACTTAACGGAATATATCTGGTCGGCAAAGATAGAACAGGGTTCACTAAAAAATGGGCTATGGAATTTTTAGAAAAAATTACGGCATATCCAAATGAAGCTATTCATGATGATTGTGTAGTGGCATTTACTGGAGGTTATGAAAAAATAGTTAGTGAAACTCAAAGTAAAAGAGTTGATGTGGATAGATGGTATTCCACATGATAAAATAATTTTATGTTGTTTTTGATTGTAATGCATCTATTTATTATATCAATTATATAAACCAAATAATAAGATGGTACTTGTTACATTTTTGGTTTCAAAAAAATTTAATTAATAGTAAAAACAATAGAATATATTGTCGTAGAGAGTAAAAGTGTGGGATATTATGCGTCCTATTGATATGATGGTTACAGATTATAATTGTGAGTATTTGGGTTTGTCAAGATTATGCTTGATGGAATCTGCAGGAAAATCTCTGGCAGAGGAAGTGGGCAAAATTGCAGTCTACACATATTCAAAACCAGTCAAGATTGTTATTTTTACAGGTTCTGGCGGGAATGGTGGCGATGGATTTGTTGCCGCACGTTATTTGTTGAATAGAGGATATGATGTGGACATTTACATGTTGAAAGACAATATTCGATCTCCGCAGGCCAAAACCAATTTGGATATTTTGATGAATATGAAGCCTAGACTGTCTCATCTCAATATTTTTAATTTAAAGACTCTTGAAGATATAAATTCATGTGAAGTTGCTAAAAATGGGGATTCTGAACATATTATAGTCGATGGTCTTTTGGGAACCGGAATCAATGGAAAACTGCAGACCAACATCAGAAGAGCTATTGAAATTATTAATGAATCTGAAGGTCTCACAATAAGTGTTGATGTTCCATCAGGAATGGACCCGTTAACCGGAGAGGTAAATGACCTTGCGGTTGTTCCCGATTATACCATAAGCTTTCATAAAATCAAAACAGGGGTTAGAAATGCGGAAGAAGAACTTGTTGGGGGTCTTGTAACTGCAGATATTGGAATTCCTTTTGAAGCGGAATATTTTGTCAATTTCGGAGACTTTTTAAGGCTTAAAAATAGGGATTCAAATTCACATAAGGGAAATAACGGCCGTTTGCTTGTTTTAGGTGGAAGTAAGGATTATTCCGGTGCTCCGGCTATTGCAGGAATGGCAGCTATAGGGGTCGGCATGGACCTTGTTTATGTTGCAGCTCCTCAAATGGCGGCTGAAGCTATCAAATCAACATCACCGGATTTAATTGTAAAATCACTTGAAGGGGATAAATTATCCTTAAAACATTCTGAAGTAATTATGGAATTGAGTGAAAACGTTGATGCAGTTTTAATAGGGCCTGGTGCAGGTATTGATGATGAAACTTCCAAACTGTTCAACGTACTGGTTACAAAAATTAAAAAACCTATTGTTTTGGATGCAGATGCACTAAAACAGGTTGAATTATCATTAATCAGGAATCGCGAAGATATTATACTTACTCCTCACATTTTCGAATTCAAATCCATCTTTAAAGTTGAAGGTGGCCTGAAGTTGGATATCGATTCATTCGAGTTTGCAGAGGTTGATGAAAACATCACGGAATTTCAGAAAGTTACCCGTCAAATTAAGGGTTCCGTCATTGTCAAGGGCAAATATGATTTGATATTGTCCGGAAACAGATTTAAGATTAATAGAAGTGGAAATTCGGGCATGACTGTTGGAGGAACCGGTGATGCACTTTCCGGAATTGCATCTGCTTTGCTTGCACAAAATTTGTCTGCCTTTGATTCAGCCAGTCTTGCGGCGTTCATCAACGGCCTTGCAGGAGATGAAGCATATGAGGCCAAAGGCAACGGATTTTCAGCCACTGATCTGGTTTCCAACATAGGTAGTGTGATTAAAAATGGATTACGTTAAGGGAATTTTTATATCAAGGCCCAACAGATTCATAGCTGAAGTTGAAGTTGATGGAAAGTTGGAGATAGCTCATGTGCCCAATACGGGAAGGTGCAAAGAGCTTTTGGTTGATGATGCTGTGGTATGGTTAAAGCCTTCGGATAATCCGAACAGAAAAACAAAATTTTCACTTCACTTTGTTGAAAACAAGGGAGTGCTGGTATCACTTTATTCTCAGCAAGCCAACACCATTGTATATGATGCCATCGTTGATGATAAAATAAAGGAACTTTCAGGCTATTGTATTCATCAAAGGGAAAAGACAGTTGACAATTCAAGGATAGATATATACTTGGAAAATTCAAGTGGTGATTCATGTTTTGTTGAAGTGAAAGGTGTCACATTAATAGTTAATGGTGAAGCGAGATTTCCTGATGCTCCGACTGAAAGGGGTGCAAAACATCTTAAAGAGCTGATTAAACTTAAAAAAGAAGGAAATAGATGTTGTGTATTTTTCCTGATTCAGCATCCTGCCGGAAAATTCTTTAGGCCTAACTGGGAAAATGATTCTAACTTTTCCAAAACTTTAAACGAAGCGTTCGAAGCAGGTGTGGAAATCCTTGTTTATAGATGCGATAATCGTTTGGATGGTGTCGATTTGATTCCGGAATCATTGGATTTTGATTTGGGAAAAGACTTCTCCGATAGCGTCATTGATGACTAGTGTAGCAAGATTGTCGTAGGGTGTTTCGCTTTTATTGATCAGGACTAAATTTTCGCCGTTGAAATAGTTTATAAGTCCTGCTGCGGGATATACGACGAGGGATGTTCCTCCAATGATTAGGGTATCTGCATTTTGAATGTAGTCAATTGAAAAATTTAAAATAGCATTGTTTAGAGATTCCTCGTATAGGACGACATCGGGTTTTACTATGCCTCCACATTCGCATCTCGGTATTCCTTCGCTTTGCAGAATGTATTCTAATTCATATTCTTTATTGCATATTTGACAATAGTTTCTATGAATGCTTCCGTGGAGTTCCAATACGTTGTTGCTGCCTGCTTTTTGATGAAGTCCGTCAATATTTTGAGTAATGACTGCATTTAATTTGCCTACTTTTTCCAATTCTGCCAATTTTAAATGTGCTGGATTGGGTTTGGCATCCCTAAAAATGAGATTTTCTTTATAATAATCAAAAAACTCCTCGGTATGGTCTATATAATAAGTGTGTGAAACTAGATTTTCTGGAGTATCACCATATTTTTCTAAACTTTTAAAAATTCCGCTTTCTGACCGGAAATCTGGAATTCCACTTTCTGTTGAAACGCCTGCTCCTCCGAAAAACACGATATTTTCCGATGAATCAATGATTTCCTGTAATTGGTTAATTTTTGACATAAAAATAAGAATGTGATAGCGGTTAAGCTATCTGTTTAATTTTTGATAATTTGCTGCTTGAAGACCGTGGTATCTTATCATACCTTCAACGTCTCTTTGGTCAGTTTCTTTGTCTTCAAAGGTCCACTTACTCTTTCTTGCATATTGTCTATTGCTTGGTCAAGATCATCTCTTAGAGGTTCTTGCCAGAGTGCTCTGTAGACAAGTTCAGCATAGAGTCCGGACATATGTTCTGCAAATCTTAGCTCTGAATTTGTTAAGACCAATTCTTCCAATGCTTGGTGAGCACCAATTAATAGTTTTGCACCTGGGGTTTCGTATATTTCCCTACTTTTAATGCCTATCATTCTGTTTTCAATGATATCTACTCTTCCGATTCCATGAGCTCCTGCAATTTCATTTGCTTTTTCGATAATATTGAGTAGAGGCATCATTTCACCATTAATGGCTACAGGAACACCTTCTTCAAATTCGATAGATACTTTTTCTGGTTCGTCTTTAGCATCTTCCCATGAGGCGGTCCATTCGTAGATATCTTCTGGAGGTTCGTTTGCAGGGTCTTCTAAGACGTCTCCTTCGATTGCTCTTCCCCAGAGGTTTTCATCAATACTGTAAATTTTATCATAAGTTAATTCTATTCCTTTGGATTCAGCATATGCCTTTTCTTCAGTTCTTGTTAAATTCATTTCTCTGATTGGTGCAATTATATCTAAATCGGACATTGCAAGTATGATTGCTTCAAATCTGAATTGGTCGTTTCCTTTTCCGGTACAACCATGTGCAATTGCTGTTGCTCCTTCTTTTTCAGCTAATTCTACAAGTTTTTGAGCAATTAATGGTCTTGCAAAAGCAGTACTTAATGGGTATCCTTCGTATTCTGCATTTGCTTTGATTCCACGTGCGATATATTCGTTGGCGAATTCTTCTTTAGCATCTATATTGTAGTGTTTTAATCCTCCAATTTTAGCTGCACTTTCTTTTGCTTTTATCATTTCTTCTTCGCCTTGTCCTACATCTACACATGCAGTAATAACTTCTGCATTGTAGTTTTCTTCTAATAATTTAACACAAACAGAGGTGTCTAGTCCTCCACTGAATGCCAAGAGTACTTTATCAGTCATAAAATCACCGTAATTATTTTTAATAAAAATGAATTATCAAGATATATCTATATAATTAATAGTATTTAAAATTATTAAAAAAGTTGACAGAAGAAAACTCTTAATTGAGGAGTAATTGAGGTTGAAGTGATATGGGACTATTAAAAAGTCAAACCTCAATTAAGAGTTTGAGTTAAAAATAATTTTACTCTAATTGATAATTGTACTTCGTAGTATATAAAGTTTAGGTATGCCTAAATTTTTATAATCAAATTTTCACTTTCAACAAAGTCGATAAGTCTTTTGTATGTAGGATTGTTCTGCAGAGTATATTTGTTTCCAATTATTATCAATTTTCTTTTTGCTCGTGTAATGGCAACATTCAATCGTCTTAAATCATTTAAAAAACCAATATTTCCGTCAGGATTGCTTCTGACAGTGGAAATGATGATTATTTCTTTTTCCCTTCCCTGGAATCCGTCAACGGTTTTCACTTCAACAGGGGTTTTTTCCTGGATAATCTTCACTTGGTCTGCGTAGGGGCTGATAATTCCAATATCTTCCTCGTTAATGCCTGCAGTCAGGTAATCATGAGCTACATTAACTGCAATTTCAGCTTCTAATTTGTTGACTATTGATTTTGAATCTTTCAGGTGCTCTTCCTTATTTTTTTCAATGTTTGATGTATCCATAAAAAGCAGTGCATCTTCGCCATAGTTCGAATCAATCAAATCCTGAATGTTAATTTCATCAACGCTTACATCACTTTTTAAACTGTTGTTGTAGAATTCTGAGTTCGGAAACTTCATGAGAAGCTTATTCATTCTGTACTGTACATTCAACAATTGTGATTTGTGAGGATATTTTCTAATTAATGCTTCAAACAATGTTTTTTCAAGTTCTCCTGCCTTGTCGCTTATGATCGTTGGTGGAAGCTGTTTGTGGTCTCCTGCAAGGATAAATCTATGTGCTTTTGCAATAGGAATTAGTATGCTGGGGATTGTTGCCTGTGATGCTTCATCAACAATGGCGACGTCGAATTTTGTTTGAGCAATTGATTCAAGGGCTGCTGAGGAGTTGGTTGCAAGAATTACATCACTTTCTTCAATGATATTTCTAATCATCTTGTTTTCAATTCTTTTGATGTTTGAATGCATTTCATCAATTTCCTGATTATATTCGATCCATTGTGCCATGGATTTCATTTTATCAGGACTTATTCCTCTTCCTCCTTTTCCCTTGGATGCATTATACAATATGTCATAATCTCCATAGCCACGCCTGAACTGTGGGGTCGGCTTTGTGTAGGATTTTCTTTTCTCAATCAGTCTTTCAATTTTCTTGTGGATTTTTTTAATTCTTTTGTTCAGCTCATGCTTTTCAACTTTATAGGCCAGTGAATATGTGATGTTGTTTTTAGAGACTCTTTGGGGATGGCCAAGTCTTGTCAGGTTTAATTTCTTGTTTTCCATCAGTCTTTCAAGAATATTGTCGATTGCAGCATTACTTTCTGCTGTTGCAAGGACTTTGTGATTTTGCCTTGTTTCCTGTGATATCAGCTCAACCAGGGTTCTGGTCTTTCCGGTTCCAAAGGGACCGTGTATCAAAAAGAAGTTCTCACAGGCGAGGCTATGTTCGATAGCGATTTTTTGTGATTTGTTCAAGTTATTATCGATATAATTAATATAAGGGGTTTTCCTATCTTTTTTTGGATTCCTGTCTGTCAGCATGTATTCAAGGGCATTTTTTCCTTTTAAACTCAAATGCTTTAAATTGTCTTCCATTCTTCTGAATGTGATATCATTGGCATACAAATCAATTCTGACTTTCTTTTTAAGTGCCCATTTCGGAATTCTTTTATCGAATGCAACCTTTATAAATCGGGCTCCCTTTTCAGTAACGGTACCTGTCAAATCACTTCTTAAAGGATTGTCTGTACTGATGAGGACCATATCGCCTACGCTAATTTCAGTGTCGATTACATCGGATCGTCCATATTGGACAATTTCCATACCTAATTCTTTTCCTAAGCGTTTTCCTTTTACTTTATTGATGGCTCTTCCTAAGTCCTCTCTTTTCTGACCTGACATTGTACTGATTTCATGAGTCATTAGGTCAATTTCTGCTTCTCTTTCATAATTTATGAGCCTTATCAATTTTTTAATATATTTTTTCAATTTAATCCCTAATTTATAAATAAGAGCGTTTATGTATAATATTATTATGGATTTTGAAAAAGTCGAATGTGCAGGCAATTTGGAAATGGGTTATATTTCAAACCTTTCGGGAGGATATATTTCTAGAAATACTCATGTATTCAGCCAAATAGAGTTGAACGATTTAAACAAATTCATTTTGGAAAAATCAGTTTTTGGAACTCCTATTTTTAAGTTGGGTCATGGAGGAAACAGAATTTTAATCCTTTCAGGGATTCATGGAAATGAACTGCCTTCTCAAATAGCAAACATTCGTCTTTTAAACGAGTTGGCCGATAAGAAACTTAACAATACTTTATTCTTTATTCCTTTTGCAGCTCCAAAGGCAACAATGGAAAATAAAAGGTTTTTCAATACTCTGGATTTGAACAGGGCAGCTCATATAGACAATTCCTTAAGCAATCTCATTATTCAAAAAATTGAGGAGCTGGGTATTTGCTTTGTTGGCGATTTTCACTCAACTGCATTCAATTCTAATCCCGGATTTGAATCAATATTTTCAACAAAATCTCCGACTGCCGAAAGCTTTTTGATTGCAAACTATATCTCAAGAGACATCGATTGTAGGATAATAGCGCTGGATTCTGCTGGAGAATCTTACAATGGTGCTGTTGAAGATGTATGTAATGTGAAAGGAATTCCTGCCATTACTGGGGAGGTCTTATCACCATTTGCCAGTGTTGGTGTGGGAAGTGTTGAAAGGTCACTCATTCAGATGAAAAGTTTCCTGTCCTATTTCGGAATTTAGGTTTTTTCATTTGTTTTTTTCATCATATTGTCCCAAAGATGCAATATTTTCGTTGAATGCTTTGATGCATATATTTTTTTACACTTTTACCTTTTTATCTCTCTTTTGATTATTTTTTTCAAATACTTTAAATATAATTATTCATATAATTTTAAAATACAATTAAATTTTGAAAAATTTGTTGAAAACATTTGTATAATACTTTAATTTTATATTTTTTGTGAAAAAGGTAATATTATGAAAGATTATAAAAAAATAGTTTTTATCATGTTTTTAATGATGATTCTGTGTTCTATTTCTTTTGTCAGTGCAAATGATTTGAATGGTGCTGATGAAATTCAAACGGCAGAAAATACTCTGTCGATAGATGTAGAACATGAAACAGAAGACTTAAAAACTGTTGATATAACAGATTCAAGAGTACAAAATGATAACAATAAATCATTTGAAGAAGATAATTCGAAATTAGGTAGTGCTGAGTCAAATTATGGTCTTCAAGAAACTATCGATGATACTTCTGATGTTCCTGAAGATTCATTTTCCGCACTTTATGAATTCATTGGAAATCGCAGTGAAACTAATTTAACATTGGATAAGGATTATGTGTTCTATCCTGATTATGACGCTAATTTCTCCGAGGGTATTGTAATTAATGATACAGTTTTAATTGATGGTAACGGTCACCGCATTGATGGTGCCAACCAGGCACGTATTTTCAATATCACAGGAAATGGCGTAACTTTAAAAAACATTATTTTAGTTAACGGATATGCTGCCAACGGTAGTGCAATATATTCCACCGGTGATTCAGGCAAGATTTTTAATTCAGTTATTTTAAACAATACAGGTTCTTTAATCTATTCTGAATCAATGTTTGATGCAAACAATAATTGGTGGGGAAATACAAATGCCACATTCGATGCAGCTCCTGATGTTTCAGATAAAGTGGATGCGAATTATTGGCTGTTCCTAACAGTCACTGTCAACGATACAGTGGTGAATGTAGGCAAAAAAGCTTCAGTTATAGTTAATTTAACAAACGTATATGATAAAAACACATCCTCCAAATCAACCTATGCGGACATTGTTCCGATTACATTTGATTTGAACGTTAATGGTGTTGAAGTAGAAAGCAATAATGCAACATTGGAAAAAGGTGTTGCTGAGTTTCTGGCTGAAGTATATGGTCCTGAATATGGAAATTTAAATGTTTCTTACTTCAACGTTGAAGATGGTGTAATCTTCACCGTTGTCAGTGATGACGATTCTTTCACTGCTTTACAGAAATTAATCAATAATGCTACCGAAAGAGAATTTTTGAACTTAACACGTAATTATAAATACTATGATTATGATGTTAAATATGCTGATGGTGTAGTTATTGATAAATCCATTGGTATTAATGGTAATGGATTCACAATTAACGGATCCGATAAATCTGGAATATTCAACATACCTGCTAATGAGGTGTATTTGAGTAATATGACTATTTCAAATGCTGGAAAAGATATTGTCTGCAGCGGAACTATGTGTGTTGCTGATGCAGTTTTATTTAATGACGTTAATGGATCATTGTCAATATGCGGACAGTTCATGTCTGTTGTTAATTCTATATTCAACGGCTCTCAACCTATTGCAATCAACATATCAGCTAATTCCACTGCATATTTATCAAATAATACATTATCCAAACCAGGACGCATTTACAATCATGGTAAATTTGCATCTTCAACATCCATTGTTGTTTTAGGAAATAAAACCATTGATGCTAAAGTTGGTGATAAGATATTGTTGAATGCTACTGTTAGTGATGATAATGGAAATGTTATTGTTTTAGATAACTTAACTTTCGATATTGGAAGTACAGATTCAATTGAAGGAACTTTAAATGAAACAGTATTTGAAGCTGAATACACTTTAACAAACGGTACATTCATCATAGGCGTAAAAGACATTGATGATATATTGATGCAAAACAATGTTGATTATGCATTGGTCAATGTAACTAAATATAATTCTCTTATTCTAATCAACACATCAAATGTAACTCAGTACAATACCACCAAAGAAGTGGAATTCATTGTTGAAAACATTACCAATGCTTCTGCAATCATCACTGATGAATTGGGAAATGTGGTATTTGAAGGAGCTATTAACAGCACAACAATCACATTGGATAATTTGGATGCAGGAAATTATACAATCGTTGCAACCAATGAGGAAAATGAGATGTATTACGGTTATGTGACAAATAAAACATTCGAAATTTCAAAAATAGCCTCTTCCATTGAATTGAGTCATATTGATGACTTTGCATACGGTAATGTCAGTGAAGTGGAAATAAATGTTATAAACAGAACCACTGTTGAAATCGTAATTAGAAACGCTACTGGAGACATTGTTTATAATGAAAGCATCGAAGGCAATAATTTCACCTTGCCTGTATTGGCTGTAGGTAACTATACTGTAGTTGCAACTAATTTGGAAACCAAAAACGTCAACGGCAGCAATTATAAACAGAACTTCACTATTTATAAGGGAAATTCCTCAATTGAGATTATTAATTATACAGAATCTTTCGCTTATGGCGGTGCTTTGGTTGTCAATTTCACTAAAGAAAATGTAATAAGCATTGAAGCGGCTATTGTCGACTCATCAGGAAACATCATTTACGTAGGCAATCTGACTGCTGATGAAGTTGCAAACGGCAATTTCACATATGACAGTTTCACAGCTGTTGGAAACTACACTCTTACTTTAACCAACTATGACAATGAAAATGCTTCAGGATGTGTAGCTTCTGTGAATTTCACTGTCATCAAAAGCAATTCAACTGTTAATGTCTGGGTGGATTCAGTTTCACTTGGCGAAGATGTAACAATAAACTATGAAGTATTCCCTGTAGGCATTATAAATGTTGTCGTGGAAGATTCAAACGGAAATGTTGTCTATAATCAAAATGTAACAGGAAATAACGTTACCATTGAAGGATTACAGGCTGGTAATTATACCGCTTATGTAAACAACCTTGAAACCGATAACGTATACGGAAACAGCTCCAATGCCACATTTAGTGTTTTGGCTAAGGAAGACTATAATATCACTGTTGATTTGGTTGACAAGACTGTTAATATCCATGCTCCAAGTGATGCAAATGGAGTTGCAACAATAATCAGTGGAAATGATACATATTCCGTTGAATTGGTCAACGGTTCTGCAAGTGTTGATATTCCTGAGTTAGTTCAGGGAGTAAACACCATTATTGTATCATATGCAGGTGATGACAAATACTCTCCAAAAAATTTCACTTTTGATGTATTGGTTAAAACACAGGTTGTAGCTTCCGATATGACTCGCGGATACAACAGCGGAGTGGATTATCAATTTAAAGTTACTGATGCTAATGGAAATCCATTGGCTAACAAAATTGTCGACGTTGCTATTAACGGTCAAAAGTACATTGTTGTAACTGATGCAAATGGTGTTGCTAAACTCAATGAGAAATTGCCGGTTGGAACATACACTGTTGCAGTGACTAATCCGGATACCGGTAAGAAAATAGTTAATACCCTTAAAATTGTTAAAAGAATTTCTGGCAATAAAAATCTGGTTAAATACTATGTCAGCAATTTTAAATACAATCTTAGAATATACGGCAATAATGGTAAAGCTGTGGGATCTGGAGTAAGTGTAACCGTAAAAATGGGTAAATATACATATAAACTCAAAACAAACGAAAAAGGATACATCACACTTCTGTTGAATAGCAGATTCCCTTCAGGAAAATACGCAGTGACAGCATCATATAAAGGATACACAACCAAAAACACTATAACAATAAAGCAAATTATTGTAAGTAAAAGGGTTGTAACTGTTAAAAAATCCGCTGGAAAGCTTGTTTTAACTGCAAAACTAAGACAGGGCAGCAAAGTTCTAAAATATAAAACAGTAACATTTAAAATTAATGGTAAAACATTCTCTGCTAAAACCAATAAGTATGGAATAGCAAAAGTGACCATTAAGAATAGTGCTTTCAGAAGTCTTCAAGCAGGAAAAACTTATCTTGTAAAAATATCCTTCTTAAAAGATTTCATAAAAACAAGCGTTAAAGTTAGAAGATAGAAGGGTTTACCTTTCTA
>NZ_CADCJB010000016.1 GCF_902801725.1 uncultured Methanobrevibacter sp.
CGGAAGAGCAGATCCTAATTACTTCAATACACAGGGATTCTTAGTAAAAACACTCCCATTGATTATCAAACATGAAAACAGAGAACAGACCATTGAAGAGTTCATCAAATCAGTTGACAAAACATGGATTGAATCAATAAACAACAGCATATATCCATACACCAAGATTGCCGACAAATATCAGTTGAAACCTGAATTCTTCTATTCATACGATGAAGGCTCCGGCTCTGAAAGTCTTGAAATGGAAGGTGACGATTATGAAAACTACGAACTGGATGACGGCAACGGAATAATGGAATACAAGATAGACCTCAGCGTATTCAGAGAGGACACATCCCTTGAAATAACCATATCCTACAATGACCAATTGTATTCAAAAGGTTATATTGAAACATTCCTCAAGTCAACAGAGACAATTCTAGACCAAGTAGTGAGCAATGACTTTAAGACCATGAGAATTTGCGATGTTGAGCTTGAAACAAGCAAAGAGTTACCAACATTCACTCCACTTGAAAATCCATTCCTCCACAAACGCTTTGAAAAACAAGTTGAAACCAAACCTGACGAAATTGCACTGGTTTCAAATAAAGAGGAATACACCTACAGAGAATTGAATGAATTAAGTAACAGGGTTGCCAACGGATTAATCAAACGTGGAGTTGAACCAAGACACAATGTCTTAATCATGCTTCCAAGGACAAAAGACCTTATTGCATCAATAATTGGTGTTTTAAAGGCAGGATGTGGATTTATCCCAATCGATATGGAATATCCTCAAGATAGAATAGACTACATCTATGAAAACAGTCAGGCAGATTACATCATATCCAATGAAACTAAAGACAACTCATTAGACATCAAAGAACTGCTTGAAGAGGAAAACATTGAAAATCCGGATGTTGAAATATCACCTGACGATACTGCATACATGATTTACACATCAGGATCCACAGGAAAACCTAAAGGTGTAATGATTGGTCATGAAAATGCATGCAACGAAACTGAAGCAAATCCAAAAGCAGAATACGATAATCTGTTAAGTATTGCAACAATCGCATTCGATACATCCCTTGAAGATATCTTAACTGGTATCACAAACGGAATCAAGATAATATTTGCAAACGATTCCGAAATCAAGAATGTAGTTGATTTAATCCGCCTGATTAAACGGGAAAAACCGCAGGTCATGGAATTCACCCCATCAAGACTGCTGTCATATCTTGAAGTTGATGATTTCTGTAAAGTGATTGACTGTGCCGAATGTATCGTTATGGGAGGAGAACAGTTCTCAGCCAAAGCATTCAACGGAGTCAAGGAGTATACCGATGCCAAAGTTTACAACAGTTACGGACCTACCGAAGCAACAATCGCTTCCAACTACAAGGAAATAACCGATCCGGAAAACATCACAATCGGTAAAGCACTGCAAAACTACGTAACCGAAGTAAGAGACATCGACGGAAAACTCCTGCCTAAAGGAGTAATGGGAGAACTCTACATCGGAGGTACAGGTGTAGGTAAAGGATACTACAACATGCCGGACAAAACCGAAGAGGTATACCTTGAAATCAACAATATCCCATACTACAGAAGCGGAGACTACGCAATAGAGCTTCCAGATGGAGAACTTGACATTAAGGGAAGAATCGATAACCAAATTAAATTAAGAGGATTGAGGATTGAAATTGGTGAAATCGAATCCAACATTACCAGATTCCCTAACATCAAGAATACCGTTGTTGTAATCAAGAAAATCAACAGCAGCGAACACCTATGTGCTTACTTCACTGCTGAAAGGGAAATTGACATTAATCTCCTTAAACGTTACCTGCAAAACAAGCTGACCAAGTATATGGTTCCAACAGTGTTCATGCAAATTGATGAAATGCCTCAAACTCCTAACGGAAAAACCGACATAAAAGCATTGCCTGAACCTTCATTGGCACTTGACTTTGTTGAGCCTGAAACCGAAACCGAGAAAAAGATATTCAAACTGGTTTCATCACTTACAACCGCAGAGGAATTCGGTATTACAGATGACTTATACGCTTTAGGATTCACATCATTGACATTAATGAAACTGAACTCATTAATTTATAATGAAACTGATGTTAACATTGAAATAACAGACCTGTTCAACAATCCAACAATCCAAAGCCTTTCAGATAAGGTCGACAACAACATTGCAGCTCAAATTGACATTCCAGAAATCATCAAGAACGCTGAAACAATGGATCTCTTCCCACTGACATCCAATCAGTTAGGTATCTACTATGAATGTAAGCAAACTGAAGAAATCAAATACACAATGCCTTCCTGCATACGCTTTGGAAGCAATGTTGATGCATTGAAACTCAGACAGGCAATAATCGATACTGTCGAAGCGCATCCATATCTCAAAACAAGAATTATCACCACCGCTGAAGGTGAACTGAGACAGAAAAGATGCGATGATGCCGAAATTGATGAGATTGAAATCGTAGAAGTGGATTCAATTACAAATAAAGAGATGATGGAAAAAGACATCCAGTACATCCCAATTGAAGACAATCAACTGTTCAGATTCAAGATTTACAAGACTCCAGATGAAGTCGTACTCTTCACAGATATCCACCACGTAATTACAGACGGTGTATCACAGGATATTCTTTTCGACGATATAATGAACGCTTACAGCGGTGAAGAGCTAAGTGTGGAAATTGTAGACGGATTCGCATACAGTTTAATTGAAAACGAACTCAGTGAAAATGAAGTTTCAAAAGAGTATTACAAAAACAGGTTCGCCCAAGGATTCGAATCCACAGTACTCACTCCAAACATAAACGGAAATCCTGACGAAGGTAACATCAAACTCATTGAAGACGTAATCGATTCAAACTTTGTAAGGCACTTCTGTCAAGACCATTCCATAAGTCCAAACGTACTCTTCATGAGTGCAACAGTACTGGCCCTTAACAAGTTTACATTCTCTGACAAGACACTGATAACTACAATCTTCAACGGAAGGTCCAACTCCAACTACTACAATACTCAGGGAATGCTTGTAAAAACACTTCCGATTATGGTGGGCAGTGAAAACAGGTCAATGATGGTTGAAGACTTCATCAAAGTGGTCGACAAATCATGGAAAGATGCGCTGGTACACAGTAACTACCCATATACCACACTTTCCGAAAAGTATCAGTTAAAACCTGAATTCTTCTATGCATACCATGGAGCATTTGAAACCGACAGCCTTGAAATGGAAGGAGACACCTATGCAATGGAAGAGCTTGACGGAACCGTAGCAACCGACTACAAAATCAATCTAGACATTTACGATGACGGAGACGAAATTGCAATTTACATCGAGTACAATGACCAAATCTATACTGAAGAATATGCTAAAGACTTCCTAAACGCAATCAAATACACACTGGTCCAATTCTTCGTAAACGATATGGACAAATTGAGAATTGAAGATATTGAGCTTGCAGCAAATCTCCTGCCACCTGAATTTGAAGAAGTGGTCAACCCATTCCTCCACAGACGTTTCGAAGCGCAAGTGGAAGAAAAACCGGACGAAATCGCACTTGTTGCATCTGACGAGACATTATCATATGACGAGCTCAACAAAAAGGCAAACCGCATAGCAAATGCACTGATTAAGAAAGGTGTCAAACCAAGAAGCAACATATTGATAATGCTTCCTCGTAACAGTGACCTGATTGCTTCAATAATCGGTGTATTAAAAGCAGGTTGTGCCTTCATACCACTCGATTTAAAGTTCCCTAAAGAAAGGATTGACTACTACTTGAAGAGGACAATACCGACAATACAGATGTTGAACTTAACCCTGATGATCTGGCATACATGATTTACACATCCGGTTCAACAGGAAATCCAAAAGGTGTAATGATCAGTCATGAAAACGCATGTAACGAAACCGAAGCAAACCCTAAATGCGAATACAATAACCTGTTAAGCATTGCAACAATTGCATTCGATACATCCCTCGAGGATATCCTCACAGGAATCACAAACGGAATAAAAATCATATTTGCAAACGATGATGAAATAAAAAGTATCGTAGAGCTAATCAGGCTGATTAAACGTGAAAAACCTGAAGTTATGGAATTCACACCTTCAAGACTGCTGTCATACCTTGAATTCGATGAATTCTGTGATGCAATAGACTGTGCCAAATGTATCGTAATGGGAGGAGAACAGTTCTCAGCCCAAGCGTTCAACGGAGTCAAAAAATACTGTGACGCAGCAGTCTACAACAGTTACGGACCTACCGAAGCAACAATCGCTTCCAACTACAAGGAAATAACCGATCCGGAAAACATCACAATCGGTCATGCATTAAGAAACTACATTACCGATGTTAGAGACATCGACGGAAAACTCCTGCCTAAAGGAGTAATGGGAGAGCTATACATCGGAGGTGTCGGTGTAGGTAAAGGATACTACAACATGCCGGACAAAACCGAAGAGGTATACCTGACCATTGACGGCATCCCATACTACAGAAGTGGGGACTACGCTATTGAGCTTCCGGACGGAGACATTGACATCAAGGGAAGAATAGACAACCAGATTAAACTGAGAGGATTAAGAATAGAAATCGGAGAAATCGAATCCAACATATCCAACTTCCCTAACATGAAAAATGCAGTTGTTGTAATCAAGGAAATCAGAAACAACGAGCATCTGTGCGCATACTTCACTGCAGAAGAAGAAATTGATAAGGACGCCCTTAAGGCATACCTAAGCGAAAGACTTACACAGTACATGGTTCCAACAGTCTTCATGCAGCTGGACGAAATGCCTCAAACCCCTAACGGAAAAACAGATGTAAAAGCGTTGCCTGAACCAAAACTTGAACTTACATACGTCCCTCCTAAAAACAAGCTTGAACAAACAATCTGTGCAATATACTCATCTATACTCGACATAGAAATCGTCGGTGCAGAAGACAACTTCTTTGAAATAGGAGGAACATCACTTATAGCATCAAAACTCATTATTGAGTTATTAAAACAAGATTATAACGTGAAATATGATGATATCTTCAGAAACCAAACTCCAAGAAAACTTGCAAGTTTCATTTCAGGAGATGAAATCTCAGAAGACCTTGATGTCGACATCATTAAAAACTACGACTACAGTGCAATCGACCGTCTTCTTGAGCAAAACACCTTTGAAAACTTCGCAAAAGGTACAAATCTGGAGTTAGGAAATGTATTGCTGACAGGGGTAACCGGTTTCTTAGGTATCCATGTCTTATATGAATACATCAAGAATGAAGAAGGTACAATCTACTGTATGCTTAGAAAAGGCAAGTTCGATACCTGCGAAGAGCGTTTAATAGATTTAATGGACTACTACTTCGATGAAGACTTCAGTGACCTTATCGGATCACGCATAATCCTAAGCGAAGGAGACATAACAAGCCTTGATGACTTCAAAAAGCTTGAAGACTATCCTATTGATACAATAATCAACTGTGCAGCTATCGTAAAACACTACACTCATGACGATTATATCTTTAGAGTAAACGTCGACGGAGTAGTGAATGGACTTGAATTCGCTGATGTAAACAACATCACATACGTTCAAATATCCACAACCAGTGTGCTTGAGGACTATTCAGAAGATACAGACACTGATGACTTAAACTGCGATGAAAAAACATTGTACTGGGGACAAGACCTATCCAACAAGTATCTCAACAGTAAGTTCCTCGCAGAAAGAATGGTACTTGAAAAAGCTTTATCAGGTCTTAATGTAAAAATAATAAGGGTAGGAAACCTTATGGCACGTTACTCTGATGGAGTCTTCCAGAAAAACTATGATACAAATGCATTCTTGAACAACATAAAAGCCATCAAGAACCTGAAGGCCACAATTCCTGAAATTTCAGAAGAGATTGTTGAAATGAGTCAAATCGATTATGTGGCAAAGGCAACCCTTGCTCTTGCAAAGACTCCTAAAGAATCAGTGGTATTCCATGCAGTAAGTGACAAACTAATACCAACCAGCGACATAATTGACGCATTGAATACATTTGGATTTGGCATTGAAGAAGTCACACCTGAAGAGTTCAGAAAAATCTATGAGCAAAACATGGATGAAAACATTCAGGGACTCATTACAGCCGATTTGACTATCGATGACTTTGACAGTGAAGACGGTGAAGAATTTGAATCCGAAGAAAGCGACAGTGGAGAAATCGTCAGCATAGACCTGACACTTGACATCCTTAATGCATTAGGATTTGAATGGCCTGAATCTGATGAAGAATATCTTAAACGATTTATTGAATATTTAAATGAGGTACATTATTTTGATTAACTAGGTGAATTTTTATGAATTTTAAAATTGCGGACAGTAAATTTAGGGAATTATTATTGCCTACATTACTTATTGTAATGGCATTGAACATAAGTTCAGTTGTAGACAGCTTTTTTGTAGGCCGGTTTATAGGTGAATATGCGGTTGCTGCAATTGATCTTTTAGAACCATTGATTTTATTAGTAACCGTTTTCGAATGGTTATTCGGACTTGGAGGACAGATTTTATCATTAAACAAAAAAGCGGAATTCGATTCAGACGGAAGTGACCGCTACTTTACATTGGCTATGCTATTGTCATTCCTTGCATCTTTGATAATGGCAATTGTCTGTTTTGTATATATGGACCCGATAGCTACACTACTTCATGCAACACCGGCTACAAAACCGCTCATACTTCAATATGCTACATTCCTGTATGGATGTTTTGTTGTATCCACAATTTCTGGAGTAATTACCCAATACATTCGTGTTGACGGCATGCCAAACTTTGCATCATTTGTCATTATCCTTGCTAATGTAATCAATATAATTCTGGATTACATATTTTTATCATCCGGTATGGGTATGGCTTCCGCTTCACTTGCATCATTTATTGGATATACAATTTCCTTAGTAGTATGTATATATTATCTTCGCAGCCCAAAAAGAACATTCAGATTTGTTCGTTCAGCACTTAAATTAAAAACATTCATCAGCCACAGTATAGAAATAATAAAAATTGGTTTCCCGGGTGCAAGTATAGGTATCTTTGATGTAATATTCGTTTACCTGATGAACGCTTTCCTGGCTTCAACATTGGGAGATATCGGACTGACCACATACATGCTCTGTATGGACATATTGGTAATTGCAAGTATTATCGATGTCGGAATTTCAGAAACCCTGACATCAATCGTTCCGATATATTATACAAAGCATGATTATGTGAATCTGAAACATCTGATTAAAATTTCGCTTATACTCTCAGTGGCCTTTGCAGCGGCTTTAACTGTGTTTATATTGGTATGGCCTCAAGGATTCCTTGCCCTTTATAACTTCCACCATCAGGACATTGTAGGATTTGCAGAGCATGCGCTTCAGCTGTATTCATTCCTATTCCTGTTGTCAATACTTCCGAGTATGCTGGTATTCTATTACGAAGCAATCGAAAGAACTGTGCTTTCAACAGTACTTTCAACCCTGTACACACTCGTATTGCCGTTAGCTTTAGTATACATACTGTATTATGCAATAGGATCCGACGGAATATGGATTGCATTCCCTCTAGCATGTCTGCTTTCAACTGTCTTCGTTATAATTACCGTTAAAATAATACAAATGAGGGAACCGAAATACAGCGGTCTTTTCTTCATTGAAAAGGATTTGGAAGAAAAAACCAGAAACTTCGCCCTAACAGACAACAACACAAAAGAAAGAGACGAATGCCTCCAGCATTTGAAAAACTTAAATGCCAATGAGGAATTCTGCAAAAACACAAACAAAATCTTTGACGTGATTTTAGACACAAACCCATCAGGAACATATGTGGAAGTGCTGGTCATAGACTACGATGAAAGCATACATCTCGACATCAAATACAACGGAGATCAGGAAAATCTCAAACATCTCAAGGAAAACTTCCCTGAAGGACTTCTCAAATTTGCAGAAGTATTGGGATTCAACACCATCGAATATGAAATGAAAAAAAGCTAAATATTACTATTTAGCTTTATTTTCACATGAGGTGCAATATTAAGGAGAATTTATATGAATTTTAAAATTGCTGACAGCAAATTCAGAGAATTATTACTACCTACATTACTTATTGTAATGGCACTAAACATAAGTTCAGTTATAGACAGCTTTTTTGTAGGCTCATTTATTGGTGAACTTGCGGTTGGTGCTATTGAAGTTTTAGAACCATTGATTTTATTAGTAACCGTGTTCGAATGGTTATTCGGACTTGGAGGACAAATTTTAGCATTGAACAAAAAGGCAGAATTCGATACAGACGGAAGTAACCGCTACTTTACCATATCCCTTTTACTGTCATTGATTGCATCCCTGATAATGGCAGTCGTCTGTTTTATATTCATGGACCCGCTGGCTACACTACTTCATGCAACACCTGCCAACAAATCGCTCGTACTTGAATATTCCACATACATGTTTGGCTGTTTTGTTGTATCCACAATTGCAGGAGTACTTATCCAATATATCCGTGTGGACGGCATGCCAAACTTTGCATCAGTAGCCATTATCGTGGCAAACGTTGTAAACATTATCCTGAATTACATATTTTTATCATCAGGAATGGGAATGTCTTCATCTTCACTTGCAACACTTATAGGATATGTAGTTTGTCTTGGATTATGTTTAATTTATGTCCGCAATCAAAAAAGAACATTCAGATTTGTCCGTAAAGCTCTTGAATTGAAAACATTCGTCAAACACAGTATAGAAATAATAAAAATTGGTTTCCCAGGTGCAAGTATAGGTATCTTTGATGTAATATTCGTTTACATAATAAACGCTTTCCTGGCTTCAACATTAGGAGATACCGGACTGACCACATACATGCTCTGTATGGACGCACTGGTAATTGCAAGTATAATCGATGTCGGAATTGCGGAAACATTAACTTCAATCGTTCCGATATATTATGCAAAGCATGATTATGCCAACCTAAAGCATTTAATCAAGATTTCGCTTGTAATCTCAATAGCCTTTGCATTAATCCTAACATTAGCAATATGGATATGGCCTGACGCATTCCTTGCCCTTTATAACTTCAATCATAAGGACATTGGAGAATTTGCCAAACATGCGCTTCAACTGTATTCATTCCTATTCCTGTTGTCAATACTTCCAAGCCTATTGGTATTCTACTACGAAGCAATCGAAAGAACTGTACTCTCAACAGCACTTTCAATCCTATACACCCTCGTATTGCCATTGGGATCTGTATATGTATTGTATAACCTGATAGGATCAGACGGAATATGGTTGGGATTCCCTGTAGGATGCCTGCTTTCAGTAATTTTCGTCGTGGTTAGCGTCAAGGTAATCCAAAGCAGAGAGCCTAAATACAGTGGACTGTTCTTCATTGAAAAGGATTTGGAAGATAAAACAAGAAACTTCGCCCTAACAGACAACGACACAAAAGAAAGAGACGAATGCCTCCAGCATTTGAAAAACCTAAATGCCAATGAGGAATTCTGCAAAAACACAAACAAAATCTTTGACGTGATTCTGGACACAAACCCATCCGGAACATATGTGGAAGTGCTGGTCATAGACTACGATGAAAGCATACATCTAGACATCAAATACAACGGAGAACAGGAAAATCTCAAACATCTCAAGAAAAACTTCCCTGAAGGACTTCTCAAATATGCAGAAGTTCTGGGATTCAACACCATCGAATATGAAATGAGCAAAAGCTAAATATTAGCATTTTGCTTTTCTTTTTTTATTTTTTAAAATTTTCAAAAACCTGAAAATTCCATGAAAATATCGAAAAAACTAAAAGTATATTAATAAGATTAAACTAAAAATATAATATTATCATATCACTGGATGATAATTTTTATTTTAACATTCTATGTTACTAGTATTTATGGGCTTTTTAATACTAGGTCGCTGATAACATGGATTTATACCCAGACTACTGATTAAGAGGTTATTCAAATGCAAAGATCAAGAGGATTGAAAAGTAGATCAAGAAAAAAAATGACTAAAGTACAAAGGCCAGGTAGAACTAACCCTATTACAAACAGACTCCAAAAATTCGAAGAAGGGGATTTAGTTCACATTACCATCAACCCAAGTATCCAAAAAGGACAACCTGCTCCTAGATTCCACGGTAAAACAGGTAAAATAACTGGTCAAAAAGGTAAAGCTTACATTGTATCTTTAAAAGACGGAAACAAAGCAAAAGATTTAATTGTAAGACCTGACCACTTAAAATTACAAAACTGATTTTTATGATCGGAAAAGAACTTATCGAAACTGAAGCAATACCAAGCGCAAAAGTAAAAGAAATTCTTGAAGATTTCTCACAGGACAATGAATTGAACTATGAACAGAATCTTACCTTGAACCATCTTTCAAGATTCAAGAAATATTCTGCAGAAGACAGTGAAGAAATCATGGAAAAACTTCAGGAAGCGTTTCCTAACTTAAGAACTAGAGCAGTCGTCCATATTGTAGATTTAGTTCCTAAAGATTTAGCAGACTTAAGATTAATTTTTGCTAAAGAACCTTTCCAACCTACCAAAGAGGAAATGGAACAGATTTTAGAAATTCTAGAACAATATGATGTCGAAGAATAGTTCTTAAAACTATTCTCTTTTTTTAAATTTTACACTTTCAACTGATTTAACCACTTTTTTTGACTCTTTCAAGTATAGTCAAATTATTTTATATAATCGGATATATAGTAATTTTATGAAAGTTTGTATATTTGGATTTTCAAGTGCAGAAACACCAAAAGAATATACTGATGTTGGCTATGAATTAGGTTTAAAACTTATTGAAAATGGCCACAGTTTAGTTTTTGGTGGGTGGAAATGACGGTATGATGGGTGCTGTAGCATCCGGAGCTTATGCTAATCATGGTGAGATTATAGCTATTGCCCCTACATGGATTGAAAATTTTAATACTGAGTTCCAGCATGCTGACGAACACATAAAAACAGACACAATGCACCAGAGGAAAGAATTATTCCTAGAGAAATCCGATGTATTTGTAGTTTGTCCAGGTGGAGTCGGCACTATGGATGAATTTTTTGATTTTATAACTTTAAGAGAACTCAATAGACATTCTAAAAAGATTATTCTTTTTAGTATAAATCATTTCTATGATTTTCTATTTTCTTTGCTTTTAAAGATGAACTATGAAGGTATAATAGCTGATGAAACAATGCAAATGATAGAAGTTGCCCACACAATAGATGAACTTTTTGAGTTATTTTAAATTGATTCATATTGTCGATTAAATCAGTTAATCATTGTTTTAGAATGTTTTTTGGTCGGGTAAGAGTGAAGGGTTGTCCCTTCAAACTCTTTAAAGACCAGCATATGTGCCTTTAAGCTTTAACTATTTTCAAACAAAATTAAAAATTCAAAACTAATTTTCATCAAAAATTTCAAATCAACAAAGTTTTTGAAAGAGTCCTTTTTTATAGATATATTTATTATATTTAAAAATAAAATCTAATAATGAGTTTATCTTTTAGTCAATTTTAGACAGTAAAAAACAATAGTGAAGTGATAAAATGGAGAATAAAAACAAAAATGATAAAGGACAGGCAGCAAAAAAAGAAGAGTATGCTGTTGTACTTGATTACTTAAGTCGTGGATATGTTAAATCCGACATGTCCAAATTTGGCGGAAAAGCTATTGCTCAGGCTATTGGTACAGAACAATTCACTTTACTAGAATTAGCTCCTAAAACCGGAGTGGATTTAGAAATACAAGACACTGTATATATTGGAAAAGGTAAAAGAGACAAGATATACAGAGTTCTTGGAAGATTGGATTATGAAAACTTGACTGCAACAAGCAGAATCGAAATGGAGTATGCCATTCGAGATATTGTCGAAAATCAGGAAGACAAATTCGTTGAGTTCTTCAATACTGCTGAAGCATTGAGTACAAGACTTCATAAATTAGAGTTAATTCCTGGAATTGGTAAAAAATACATGTGGGAAATCATTGAAGAAAGAGAGAAAAAGCCTTTCGAAAGCTTTGAAGACTTCTCTCAAAGACTTCCAAACCTTGCAGACCCTGCAGGAATGATTGTGAAAAGAGTTCAGCAGGAACTCGATACTTCAACTCCTAAAAGAGGTAAAAACAAATACAACCTGTTTACACAACCTCCAAGAGGACAGAGAAGCCCACAGAGAAAACCAAGAAGATAAGTGATAAATTGACTAGTGATGCCTCCCAATCTTTATCCAAAACAACAAAAAGTATCTTAAGTCAGCATGGGATTACACTGAACAGGAACCTTGGTCAGAATTACCTTATTGACAAAAACAAAAGAGACCAAATCATCGGCTTTGGTGACATCGACAAGAGGGATACAGTTTTGGAGATAGGGACTGGGATCGGTACACTAACAATTGAAATCGCTAAGAAAGCCAAAAAGGTAATAGCTATCGAGCAGGATGAAAACATCTGCAAGATATTAGCCAAACGACTTAAAGACGAAAAAATCGATAATGTAGAGTTAATAAATGATGATGCGCTAAAAGTAGACTTTCCGAAATTCAACAAAATCATCTCAAACCTACCTTATCAAATCTCATCACCAATCACCTTCAAATTTTTAAACTATGACTTTGACCTTGCCGTTCTGATGTATCAAAAGGAATTTGCCGACCGCATGAACGGGGAGGTAGGAAGCAAAAACTATTCAAGACTTTCAGCGATGCTGTATTTCAGATGCAATGTCGAAAAGCTTACCGATGTCAGCTCTGAAAGTTTCATACCAAAACCTAAAATTGACTCAACCGTAGTTAAGCTGACACCGAAGGAAAATGAAATCACCGATGAGGATTTCAGAACATATTCTAATTTTACAAAGGCGCTGTTCCAGCACAGAAACAAGAAAATCAGAAATGCCCTTATAGATTCAAGGCATATCATAGGCAAAATTGACAAGAAAATTCTTAAGAAAAGATTGAATGAAATTGAAGACGACAGGCTGAACGACTATCTTTCAAAAAGAGTTGTTGTGCTTGCTCCCGAAGAGATACTCTATCTGTCAAAGGAACTGAGCCCTATTTTCAGCGAGTAGATTATTATGGCTGACTTTACAATAAATACCGACGAAAACGTTTATATCCCAGCTGAAGACAGCTATCTTCTGGCAGACAACCTGCAAATTGAGAAAGGCCAGAGCGTTTTGGAAATCGGAACCGGATCAGGAATAGTTGCAATGTATGCATCAAGGCTGACCGACAGGATTACCGTAACCGACATCAATTTTGACGCATGCGAGCTTGCCCGGAAAAACTTTGAGGACAACGGCATAGACGGCATTGAGATTCTGTGGGGAAACATGTTTGAAGTTGTGAAAAACAGAAAGTTTGACGTAATTCTATTCAATACTCCATATCTACCGACCGAAGATGATGAAGTTTTAGAGGACACAATAAATTATGCATTCGACGGTGGATTAAATGGAAGGAAAGTTATTGATCTATTCTTAAATGAAGTGGGAAATCATTTAAATGATGGTGGAATTGTCCAGCTGATACAGTCTTCACTTTCGGGCAATGATGAGACCTTATCAAAATTCGATGAGATGGGTTTCATTGCTGAAATTGCAGAAACTGAACACTTCTTTTTTGAAGACATTACATTAATCAACGCTTATAAAATATAATCAGGTGATAAAATGGAAGAATGGAAAAAACCAATTATTATAGGAATATTACTGGCAGTATTGGCGACCGCATTTGCAATAGCTACAAAAAGAATAAGCATTTGGACAATACTGATTTACGTGCTTGCAGTCGGTGACATCGCTATTGGACTGTTCAGGAAAAAAAGAGAAATTTAGGAGAATTAGAATTCTCCATCAAAGACCAATTCTGCCGGACCGGTCATGAATGCGCCGAGAGAATCGTCCTTTTCATAAACATTGAATTTAAGGTCTCCGCCCGGCAGATGAAGCAATATATCATCATCAAACAGTCCGAGCTTGAAGCCTGAAATTGCTGTTGAGGTTGCACCTGTTCCGCATGCAAGTGTTACGCCAGCGCCTCTCTCCCAGGTAATCATTTTACCTTCGTTTTTGGAGATTACTTCAACAAAGTGCACGTTTATCTTTTCAGGGAACACTTCATGGGCTTCAATGGCAGGGCCGTACTTGTCAATGTCTATTTCATCAACATCATCAACGAATATTATCGCATGAGGGTTTCCAACGCTGATTGCAGTTACATTGAATGAAGTGTCGAGCACTTCCAGTTCGCCATCCAAAAATTCATCCTTATCGGATGTCATTGGAATTTCAGGAGTTTTAAATGTGGAAAGTCCCATGTCCACTTTGAACAGTACAGGTTCGCCGTTTTCAACTGTAATTTCGATTGTCTTGATTCCTGCTCCTGTTTCGACAGTCATCTTTTCCTGCTTTAATATGCCTTTTCTGTATACGAAATCTGCAAAGCATCTGATACCGTTTCCGCACATTTCAGCTTCGCTTCCATCAGGATTGAACATTCTGTATCCGATGTCTGCAACTTCTGACGGTTCTACAAAGAGCACTCCGTCTCCGCCTACTCCGAAATTTCTGTGGCAGAGGAATCTGCATACTTCAGGTTTGTCCTCTTCAGATATGACTTTTCCTTTGCTTTCATCGATTATTGGAAAGTCATTTCCTATTCCATGCATTTTTGAAAATTTTAATCCTTTTAAATCTACCATAATATCAACTTATTTTAAATGTGGTGGAATTCTTTGTTTTGCGTAGAGGTCTTCGAATGTTTGTCTTTCACGTACTACATTGCATTTTCCATCTGTTACCAAGATTTCTGAAGTCAGTGGTCTTGAGTTGTAGTTTGAAGACATTGTGAATCCGTATGCTCCGGAATTCAATATTGCCAATACGTCTCCTTCTTCCACATCAGGCATTGGCCTGTCACGTGCGAAGAGGTCTCCTGATTCACATACGTTACCTGCAATATCAACTTCCTGAGTGTTAGGAGCGTCCATTTTGCTTGCATCTACGATATGGTGGTATGAGTCATACATTGCAGGCCTTTGGAGTGTGTTGAAACCTGCATCCACACCGATGAATTTTCTGAAGCTTTGTTTTACGCTGTTTACAGTTACAAGAAGTGCACATGCATCTGCGACTATGAATCTTCCAGGTTCCAGAAACATTGTAGGGCTGCCCATGTCATACTGTTCGAGTTTTTCCTTGAAGAGTCCTATGTTGACTTGTGCAAATTTATCGAGGTCGACGACTTTTTCTTCAGGAGTGTAAGGAACGCCTATACCTCCACCGAAGTCAACGAATTCAAAGTCAACGCCGGCTTCCTCATGAACTTTTCCTGCAATGTCCATGGTGGATTCCACAGCAAGCTTGAATGGTTCCGGATCGAGGATACCTGAACCGATGTGGGAATGCATACCGATTGGGTTGAATCCCAAGTCTTTAGCCATCTGATAGACTTCAGGAGCTTCCTTGTCCATAATACCGAATTTGCTCATTACGCCACCGGTAATACAGTGGTCGTGGTGTCCTGCACCGACCATAGGATTTACTCTGAATGAAAGTTTAACCCCTTCAGGATCAATCATTTTAGCCAGTCTGTTCAATGCAGAGATGGAATCGATGTTTAAAACTACTCCTTCCTCATGAACATATTTTAATTCGTCATCAGTGATGTTGTTACCTGTAAAGAGTATTCTGTCTCCTGAAAATCCGAGCATTTTTGAAATATGGACTTCACCAGGGGATACCGCATCAATACAGCAACCTTCACTTTCCAAGATTTTCATTACCGCAAGGTTGGTATTTGCTTTACAGGCATAAAAGACTTTGAAATCAGGATAATGTTTACTGAATGCACTATAAAATCTATTGTAATTATCTCTTATTCTGTTTTCATCAATCACAAAGGTTGGAGTTCCGAATTCTTCTGCAATATCAATTGCATCTGCCCCACCGATGTCAAGGTGGTTTTTCTCGTTTACTTTAATATTTAAATCCATAATTAAAACTCCTAAAAAGTTACATTATGGATATATTTTTGGATTTCGCTTTATTTAAAATTTATCAAAGAAATGAGATTTCCGTTCAAATTATTAATATGCAGAATGAAAAAGTAATGTAGTGATTATCATGAGCAAAACATACGGACTTACAGTAAGAGGAATAATTAAAAACGATTCGGATGAAATCCTGATTGTCAAAAGACATCCTAAAAGCAGAACCGACCCCGAGATGTGGGAACTTCCCGGCGGAAAGGTTGAAAATGGAGAGGACTTTGAAGATGCGCTGGTGCGTGAAATTAAAGAAGAGACAAACCTTGACTGTACGGTTGGAGATTTTTGCGAAGCCGTTCAAAACGACTATATGCACAAGAGAACCGTGCAGCTTATGATGTATCTTGATGACATAACAGGTGATGTTAAAATCAGCGAAGAGCACACAGACTGGATGTGGGCAGGCACCGAAGATATTAAAAAACTGGAAATCTCTACTTCCCTTGAAAAGCTATTGAAAAAAAGAAAATGGAAGATTTGACTGTAAGTCAGTCCACCATCATATGGCCTGTGACTGTCAGGCGGTCCCTTCTGCACTTAGGGCATGTGGAATCCTGGTTGAGGTAGTATACCTCTTCGCCGCAGTCAGGACATATGTCAAAGTCACGGCGGATGAATATAGTCAAATCATTGGTATGCTCCTTCAGGACATTCTTGATTTGAGCATCACTGAAGTTCGCCCCGTTTTCCGTGATGACAAACTTGTTGATCTGTCTTTTGCATTTTGAGCAGTAGTATCCATGATAGATTCCTGCAAACTTGAATGCCTCTCCATCTGAAAAGTCATAGCCATCCTCTCCGATGTGGAACTTATCTTCTGTATCCAGCGCAAAGGAATAGTCCGCCTTTGAAGGAAGTTCGCTGCCGCATTCTATGCATCTTTGAAACTCGTCGTCAAACTGTATGATTTTTGAATTGTCGTTGAAATCCTCTATCATACGGATGATTTCACCGTCATCCATTTCAAGGGATTTCTTATATATTATGAATTTGTTTATGAATTTCTGGCATTCGTAACAGTAGTAATTAGCAAAGAATCCCTTTACGGGAGCGTCGGAACTTTCAGCTGATGTTGACATTACAAGTGGCTTTACGTTGACCTGACCGTCATCATCAATCCAGAATATCTCATCTATGGAAGCGTAAGTGTATCCGCATGTATTGCATAGGTATTCCACTCTTCTTGCCATGAATAAATCCTCCAGTATGACTATAACAGTTCATCAAGAGCCTTTACGAATTCATCAATGTCTGCTTTTGTAATTATAAGAGGAGGTACGAATCTCAATACGTTGCCTGCAGTGCAGTTGATTAAAAATCCGGCTTCTCTGAGTTTGTCGACGTATTCTGCACCAGGTTCTGTCAGTTCAACACCGACCATCAGGCCTTTTCCTCTGACTTCCTTGATTACATCCTTGTCAAGTTTTTTAAGCTCTGCGATGAAGTGGTCTCCGACCTCGTTGACATTGTCAAGAAGGTTTTCGTTTACGATTTCATCAAGAACCGCATTTGCCGCTGCACATACAAGAGGTCCGCCTCCGAATGTGGTTCCATGGTCTCCCGGAACAAAAGCGCCTGCTACCTTTTCGGTTGCAAGGATTCCACCCATTGGAACTCCTCCGCCTATTCCCTTTGCCATTGTCATGATGTCAGGCTTGACGCCGAACAGCTCATGTGCAAAGAGTGTTCCGCATCTTCCGAATCCTGTCTGCACCTCGTCAACAATGAAGACTATATCCTTTTCATGACAGATCTCCTCGATTTGCTTGAGATAGTCCATGTCAGGGACGTTTACTCCGCCTTCACCTTGGATAGGCTCTACAATGATTGCGGCAGTATTATCGGTTATTGCATCCTTGATTGCTTCAATGTCATTGTATGGGACGTTGATGAATCCTTTAGGAAGTATTGATTTGAAAGGTTCATGGTAATGTTCGTGTCCTGTTGCAGCCAGTGTCATTACTGTCCTTCCATGGAATGATTCGACGGTTGATATGACTTCGCTTTTTCCAGTGTATTTGACTGCGAGCTTGATTGCTCCTTCATTTGCTTCAGCACCGCTGTTTGAATAGAATATTCTATCGAAACTGGTCATGTCAACCAATTTTTTGGCATATTCCAAAGCAGGCTCGTTATAGTAGATGCTTGAAATGTGAATGAGCTTTTCTGCCTGGTCCTGAATTGCCTTTACAAGCTTAGGATGATTGTGGCCCAATGCATTAACCGCAATTCCTGCAAACATGTCCAAATATTCATTACCTTCAATGTCGCTGACCTTAACGCCTTCACCATGGTCCAGAACGAGTGGCTGTCTTGTGAAGGTATTGAGGAAATAGTCGTCTTCAATCTTAATCAATTCTTGAGTATTCATCTAATGCCTCCATAAATTATTTAATCACTTATTAAATATCAATTTCATTAATAATAAATACTTTCATTTAATGGGCATTTTTCCTAAACTGTACACACCGATAGTTAACTATTTAATCGATGAACAATAACTAATAGTATTAGGTGATAAAATGAAAGTCGCAATAATAGAAACTGATAAGGGAAACATTGAACTTGAACTGTTCCCAAATGAAGCACCTGGAACCGTTGCTAACTTTGAAAAGTTAATTAACGAAGGATTTTACGACGGATTAACTTTCCACAGAGTAATCCCAAACTTTGTAATCCAAGGGGGATGCCCTATTGGAAACGGTACTGGCGGACCTGGATACACCATCAAATGTGAAACCGAAGGAAACCCACACAAACACGGTACCGGTGCATTGTCCATGGCACATGCCGGAAAAGACACTGGCGGAAGCCAATTCTTCATCACACACTCACCACAACCACACTTAGACGGTGTACACACCGTATTTGGACAAGTAATCAAAGGACAAGACGTTGTTGATTCAATCCAGCAAGGAGACAAAATGAACAAGGTCTACATCGAAGAAAGATAATATTATCTTTCAATTTTCTTTTTTTAACTTCTATTTTTAAATTGCAAATATTAACATAGCTTAATAGTTTAAAAGTCTTTTTTGAGTTTTTAGGATGCGAGTAGCCGTTTACAGTAGCAACTACTACGCAGTTTAGCAAATCCCGTATAAACATCTAAAATGTGAACGACAACGTTTTAAACGGAGTTATCCACCACGACGGCAGAAAATACATCTATGCCGACGCCGACCTAACACTAAACAAAAATTCCGAAAATAGTGCAAGCTTCAATGACATGGATTATGGAACAATCTGTGTTGTAGTAAAACACAACAGTGAAGAATACATCTGACCACGTAAAATTAACTGCTAAACGAATTCAACAAAGCCAACAGCGTAACACCTGTTGCATACTAAAAAAAATATTTTGATTTATATCCAAATTCTTATTTTTTTTGATTACAACTTTTTTAGACATTAACGGCAGGGTTTTTTACATATTAAAGTGATTTTTGATTGTGGATATATATCATGGAAAAATTTGAATCTGGAATGTGAAGACCGTATCGTTAATGTTAATGTCTTAGTGATTTAAAGCACACCAACTGTGAATTCCACTAAAATAATCAGTCATTTACAAAATATGAATACAGCTCGTCCTTGACTTCTGTCTCGATTTTGAATTTGAAATTGACGATTGGATGATCCTTGCCGTCAATGTTTCTGTAGACCTGCTTGTATGTAATCGGAGTCAGTTTGGAAATGTAGTAGAACTCTATTCCCTCATCATTGTTTTTCTGAATAAATAGCTCAACATCAATGCCGTTATAGTTAATCAGCGGCTCCAGTTCAGGTGAAGAGGTTTTCCTGTTGTTTCTGCTCATCCAGTTGAACACTTCCTTTGAAATGAAATGGTCTTCGTAGTTGATGGTTTCTGAAATGTCTTCAGACTTGTTGTAGGTTACAAATATCGGACAGGTATCGTACTTGATTTTGTATCCGCCGATGTTTTGACCGTTCATGAAGCGCTCCCAGTTCAAGAGCCTCAAAACGTCTTCCCTTGAGTACTTTTCATAAAGCCTGAATGAGCCGTCTGACATGTAGATTTCCCCGTATTTATACAATCCATATTTCAGACAGTCTTCTACATGACTTAAGAATGTCTGATTGGCCAATGCGGAGTTGAAAATATCTGAAATCTTAAATTTATAGTCCCTGTTGTTTTTCAAATCATCGTAAATGCCCTTGTCAAAGTTGAAGAAAATGTTTTCATAGTCCATTTCATCCCTTGAAATGAAGCTTGTTACAGTATTTGCCTGATAGTCATCGCTTGTCTCTTTCCTGTAGAAATTCATGCTCAAAACGTTGATTGCGCTTTTTATCGATTCGAACTGGTTTTCAAGATTATATTTCTCCTTAAGATAATCTTCAACCTGTTTTACAGTAAAGTACCTGTTGTATTTAAGGCAGCTTAAAATCACAAGCTCGTGGGGCCTTATTCCCTTTATCAGCTTTTTTGAAATGAATTTCAAAGAAGCATTTTCAGCATCATTGAGGCTGCTTCTGTAGTCCTTTTCAACATAGTCGAGAAAGATGTCATAAGTATCGAACCTGCTGTGATTCAGGATGATTTCAGGATTGAAATCGCCGTTGACTGCAAAATCATACAATGAGGGAATGCGTCCCAGCTTGTATTTCAGGTTGTTGTACTTTTCCTTAAAAAGAGCCACTTTCGAAAAGGAAGTGTTGTTGATTGACTCATATATGCGCTTTTTTGATATCTCATCGAAGTTGATTGATGAAGCTCCAGGAATTATCTTGTTTCCCTCCATGAGATACTTTCTGATTTTGTCCTTGTCATAGGACCTGTCTCCTGAAAGGGCAATAGGAATCATGAAGTTGTTTTTGTAGTTTCCGATAAAATCCAGAATGACAACATATTCCTTGGAGGCGTATTTTCTAAGTCCCCTTCCAAGCTGCTGAATGAAAATGATTGGAGACTCGGTTGGCCTTACCAAAAGAACCTGGTTGATTTCTGGAATGTCAACACCCTCGTTGAAGATGTCCACTGTGAAAATGAATTCAAGCTTATCGGGATTATCGTCGTTGGTTAGCCTGTCAATAGCTTCAAATCTTTTTTCCTGTGAATCATCCCCTGTTAGAACTTCTGACTTGTATCCTCTTTTGTTGAATTCTTTTGCCAAAAGTTCTGCCTCACGCTTTCTTGAGCAGAACACCAGGGATTTTCTTCTATCCCCCGAGTAGCCATAGAAATCTGATTTTTCAATAAGATAATCCACACGCTCATCCGATGCAAGAAGATTAAAATCAGCAAAATCATCATCTACTGTGCTGTCTTCAAACTCGACGTCGGCAATTCCGAAGTAGTGGAACGGGCATAAAAGGTCCTCTTCCAAGGCTTCCTGCAGGCGGATTTCATGTGCGATGTTGTTGTCAAAAAGGTCATAAATATTGAATCCGTCCGTACGCTCAGGCGAAGCAGTCATTCCCAAAAGGAATTTCGGCCTGAAGTAGTCTATGACCTTCAGATATGACATTGCCCCTGCCTTGTGAACCTCATCGACGATGATATAGTCGAAATGATCTGGTTTGAATCTGGAGTAAATGTCATCCTTGCTCATTGTCTGGATAGTGGAGAAAAGATAATCCTTATCATAATCCTTTGAGTTTCCACTTAAAAGACCGAACTTGTCATGGTCTTTAAAAACATGCTTATAGGCATTGATTGACTGTTTTGCAATCTGTTCTCTGTGAACCAGAAAGAGAAACCTTTTTGGCTTGAAGTCATTTACCGCAAAGGCGGATGCATAGGTTTTACCGGTACCTGTAGCAGAAACGAGAATCGCCCTGTTTTCACCCTGTTTGATGAGATTTCTAATATTGTCCAGAAACTGCTCCTGCATATAGTTTGGAGTTAAAGTGATGTTGTTTTCCCTGATTTTTCGGGTGACGCTTTTCAAATCGGAGAATTTCCTGCTGTCATCGTAAATCTTTTCATACTCAAGAAGCACATCATCGAGATTTTCAGCCTCCCCCCATAGGGTGTTGAATTCATTTTTCAAGTCACTCAGCATTTCCCCTTCGCCAAGTGATGTGAACTCAACGTTCCATTCCTTGTTTACGGAAAGCGCATTCATGGTCAGGTTGGAGCTTCCGACAATTCCCCTGTAGACATTGTCCTTTTTGAAGAGATAGCCTTTGGTGTGAAAGCCTTCCTTTTCCTGCAGGTAAAGCTTGACCTCAATGTTTTTAAAGCTTTGAAGCTTTCTTAATGCCTTTGGTTCTGTGAAGTTCAGGTAATCGGTTGTGAGGATTTTTCCTTTTATGTTGTTTTTCTCAAGATATAGAAATTCTTCAAGAAGGGGAGTGATTCCTCCCATGGTGATGAAAGCCGAAGAGAATATGAACTCGTCGCAGCTTCTCAGCTCATCCCTTATTGAGTTTATGACCTTGGAATTTCCGTCATTGTACAATAGCTTTGGTTTAAAGTCAGAGCTGGAGCTGATGTGTTCGTCAATGAATGCGGTTTTCGCTCCGTTAATGATGTCATCGGTGTTGAGGTTATTCATTTTCAAGATGTTCAATCAGTTGGTTTATTTTGTCAAGCTGCATTTGGAATTCCTCTTCTCTTGGAGTTCCTTTGACTTTCTGGAGTTTGTCTTCAAGTTCAGCCTTTTTGTCCTTTGCCATTTGTAATCTGTCCATGCTAATCCTCCATGGTCTTTTTAAGATAATCCACAGCCTCGATGTCGGCTGGAATCCAGTTAACGTCATCAAGTTCGTCTTTTGCAAGCCACCTTGCATCGTTGTGCTCCAATAGCTTTGGAGTTCCTTCCGTTATTGTTGCCTCAAAGCAGCTCATCTTGAGATAAAATGTAGGATATTGGTATTCAAGATTCAATGCGAATTTTGTGGGATTTATTGTGCAGTCAAGCTCTTCTTTTATTTCCCTTATTAGAGCTTCCTCTTTGGTTTCGTTTGCTTCAATTTTTCCTCCCGGAAACTCCCACATGTTAATGAATTCACCATATCCTCTTTTTGTGGCCAGGATCTTATTGTCCTTTTTGATAATGGCCGCTACAACATTTAAGGTTTTCATGATACTCTGGTTAAATATTTGGCAGCTTACGTTATATATTTTCAGGAAAAATCATTCCCAAATAACCCTTCATTTATTGCGTCTTTAATTATCTTAAATATGAAACGCCTAATTTCTTTTTTGTTAATGTTTGTAGCTCTAGGTTTTAAACAAAATGCACCAACAGAGCCAAAACTACCATCAGTCTCATTATAAATCACTGCATCATTATCACTTGGATACAAGACATAAGCACCAATAGAATCATTGATACCATCTTTATAAGTATGCATTTTTTGAATATCTTCAGATTTATAACTACCTTCTTTAAGTTTATATTTTGCATCAAAATGCAATAATCGAATTATCCCATTACATTCAATAACTAAAGTGTAATCAGGATCTAATTGCTCCGAATAAGAATATAGCTCCCCATTACTATAATTATCAGAATGATAAAAAGAATAATTGTACATTAATTTTAAATTTACTTCATTTTCCCCCAATACCAATGTATTGAAGTAATCAAGCATATTTATCTTATCCAGGCTTAATGACCAATTTTCAACATCAATAAATGTTTCAAAATCACATTGAGAATTAGTTAATCTATTAACTATATCGATTAACTCAAAATAACACCATATTTCATAAATTTTACTTAATTCTTTTTGAAATCCTCTAAAATTATCTGTTAAGTCATCGAAACTAATTTTTAATCCAAATTCAAACATTAAATAATATTGTAAGATTTCACGATACCCTTCTTTCTTTTGTAAAACTTGAGAATTTAATGGAATATAATCTAAACGAGAAATATCCTTAAAATATCTATGAGATAGCACAGAATTAATAATATTAGTGTAATTTTCTAAATAAAGTTTAACTTGCTTTTCATTAGGATTTTCATGATATAATTTGACAATCAAATCACGGATAAATTCTAAAAAGTATTTGAAAAACCTATTCTCAGGAACATCGATATTGTTTATATACTTTATTTCGTTAATCATTAAGAGAGCATAATGATTGTTTTCATCGTCATAAATTGAATATTCTTCCGTTGTTTCTGAAATATATTGGGGGTTGGAACTTAGTTCAGCAATTTCACTTGAACCAATATTTGAAGCTAAAGGAGTAGGAACTAATTCAAAAGTATTTTCTAACAAGGAATATAAATTTCTAGATAAGTATTCACAAACTGCAGGTAAGTTCTGAGGCCTAAACAAATATTCCAATAACATGAAATATTCATACAAAGTGCTTTTTAAATCTTTAGAAAAAATATGATTTTGATATAAAGAAGCATTTACATTAAATAATAAACCTGAAGAGTATTCAGATAAATCTGCAATCATTTGAGAGTATTCATTATCATAATCTAATTTTTTTGTCCTAACTTCGACCATCAAACTAAATTTAAAATCACCATAAATAATATCAACAAAGGTTTTACCTGCAAAACCTCTAAAATTAACATTAGCTATCCAAACATTATTCAAATGAATAAAACGAATATTGCTTTTACCATGACTATGATCCGACAAATAATTAAAAACCTTTAATTCTCCAATATTCACAAATTTACTAGGAATAAAAGAAAAAGTATACTCCGTTTCTTCTAGAAGAAAAATATTAGTTGAATATGATGGTAATACACAGTATTGGATAGGCGTATAAGTATCTAATGCAAAATCCTTTTCAATATTATTAAAAACTATCCCTTTAATTTTTTTAGATCCAATATCTTTAAATTTATTATCTAATTGCATGTTAACATTAGAAGATATTGTTAAAGTGCCTAAAACTTCTTCTTTAGTTTTTATTTTAATATTGATACTTTGTTCCACCATACTAAAGACCTAATTGATGAATGACACATATCTTTGTTTTTCTAAAACTTCCTTCATATGTATTAATTTTTTAGCAGATTCAGGATACGGATGCACCCCATTCATATTTTTTAACTCTGGAACGTCATCAATTGATTCAATACCTAAACAAAAAACTAATAAATTATCTAAAGTTTCACCCAATACCATTTGTGAACCATGAAGTTTAGGCAGTATCTTTTGCAATATCTGGGCATCCAAATATCTTCTCCAATTATTCCAAATAGGTTCTTGATACTCATATTTCCAAGCAACAAACATGAAAGCAAGTATTTCATTAACTGTCCTGTACCCAAATTCAAAACCCGAACCTTTAAGATATTCATTTATTTGAGACAATTCATTTGCAATTTCATTAACTACATTAGTTTTATTATGGATGTGATTTTCATATTCTTCATCAGTACCTTCATTTACAATTATTGGAGTAACATTTTCATACATAACCTTTCCAAACTCATCATTTACAAAATCTAGAATATTATCCCTTAAATCCATGTCAGACAATACATCTTCCAGATAATTAACATCCCCAGTAAATTCAAGTGGGGGATGTTTACTTTTAATATAATCTAAAATAGATAGTTTTTCAAAAGTTTTAAACTCTAAAACATTAGCTCTATCCAATACTTTTGGTGAAAACATATATGTAGTCTCATCAACATTAACAGTACCCACAATAAATACATTATTAGGTATTTTAAGCTCACTAGGAACATCCACAACTTTACCATTTGCTTTGTGAAGAGGTATTGGTTTATCACTTTCCATAGCGGATAAAAAATCAGAAAAATATCTTTCCACATGAGATAGATTCATTTCATCTAGAATTAAAAAAAATGGCTTAGACTCACCATCTGCTTTTAATAATAAATCTAAAGATTGAGTATGCTGATACTCTTTAGTAAGAACATTATAATACCCAACGACATTTCTATTTTCAGTCCAATTTGCACCAACCGGGACAATTGCGTAATTATCACCACTATCTTCCCCATTTTTATCAACATATTCAACTGCATCCCAAATTGGAGTAAAATCCTCAATGTTAGGTTTAAATCCAAAGATTTTCAATTCAAATTCTTCGGCACCATTTTCTTCAAGAGTTTCTAAATACTCTTGTATTTTTTCATTCTTATAATTACTTATTCTAAATTTCAAATCGAAATTTCCTTTAGCAAATAATCCATCAGCAGTTATTTCACACGGTACCGAAGTTTTAAGAGGAACATAATCCATAAATTTGACAGGTAAAATAATTTTTTTACCTTTTCGTGCTTTTTTATCAAGAACAGAATCTGATAGTGCCATAGTTATAGATATCTCCTCTGATTTTTCACAATCATCCAGTATTGCTGAACTTATTGACTCACATTTTACACCTAATTTAACCTTTTGTTTAGTATGAGAAATTCCAACTTCTTTTTCTTTTTCTTTTTGTTCCTCTTCAAGTTCATATAATCTCTTAAAGTACCGCCTAAATGATTCATAATTTCTTTTATAATAAATTTGAGGTAAAAATGTGATATCCGCATTGATTCTATAACCCCCAATTTCAATTTCATATGTGCCCTCAATTGCATATAAAGGAAGAACATTTGCAAAATCTTCTGCTGAAAGAGTCCAACCACATCTTTTATCGGAACTACCATCTTTACTATATCCCCAAGATCTCCCTCTTGTAGTAGCATTAACTAAATAGTAATTAGAATCAGTTAGATATTCTGCAAATAATTGAGACAATTTTGTTTTACCAGTTCCGGAATTACCTGTCAATATAGTAAAAGGCTTAACTTTTAAAGAAAGAAGATAATTTTCAATAACTTTTTTATTAAAATAATATCCTTTATTAGTTAGGAAATCATAAAAATTAGGAACATTTAAATCAATTAAATCAATTTCTTCATCTTCCAATTCTTTTTCAATAACAATCAAAGTTTCATCAGAATCTTCTTCATTATCCAAATAATTATCTCCCCGGATATCTTCAATCAATGGAATTAAATTCATATCTTCCAAAATATCCAAATATCGAGGTACGATATTTTCAAAAATAGGAATAATCGATTTTAAATCACCTTTTAAAATATCTTCATCCAAATCTTGATACTTATAAAATTTAGATATTATTGTATCATTATGTAATTTACTTTCAGAATCATTCTCATCATACTCCGTTTGAAACCCTTCAGGAATATTATCCAAATTTATAAAATTAAGTAATTTATTAGCTATTTCCACACGAATATCTCTTTTAGGATAATCATAACCTTGATCTAATGATAAGTAAAGACCTGAGCCATCTGGTTCAAATTCATAAAATAAATATAATCCTTTTTCAAAAGTTCTAGAAGCTAAATTATTTCCAATACGAATTTGAGGCTTTTGTTTAGTCCAATCCAACCTACCCACATATCCTTTGAAACGATACAACTTTATATTATCTGTGCATTCTTCAACAACATTTTTTACTTCATTTTTAAATTGTTTCCTTATCCTTGAAGCAAATTCATTGCCCTTATAAGGTTGAGTACTACTTATTGTTTCATAATTATCAAGAATCTCTTTAAAACATTCAGATATCATCAAAACACCCCCAACTTATAAAAATATTCATTTAATACAAAAAATGATAATTTCATAATGAATTCAAAATACAACCCAATATTATTAAATGAAAGCAATATTTCAAAATGAAAGCAATTTTTCATAATCACTACAATTTATATACAAACATCTATTAAAAAATGACGATCAAAAATTAATAAAAAATTTGAGTTTAGAATGGAAAACTACAACAATTGGTGAATTGTGCTCAAAAGTTTCTAGTGGGGGAACACCAAAAAGTACAAATGAAAAATATTATGGGGGAGATATTCCTTGGTTAAATACTAAAGAAATTAACTTTAATAGAATTTACGATACTGAAAAACACATTACTCAAGATGGGTTTGAAAATAGTGCTGCAAAATGGGTAAAAAAAGAATCAGTTATTGTTGCTATGTATGGTGCAACAGCTGCGAAAGTAGCAATGAATATGGTGGACCTCACAACAAATCAGGCCTGTTGCAATTTAACAATTGAAAATAGGTTAGCAAATCCAAAATTTATTTATTATTATCTTTACAGCAATTATGGAAGATTATTAAACTTAGCTTCAGGTGCAGCTCAACAAAATTTAAATTCCAATTTAATTAAAGAATTTCCTATTAGTATTCCACCATTAAATGTTCAGAATAAAATTGTAAATGTTTTGTCAACAATTGATGACAAAATTGAGA
This sequence comes from uncultured Methanobrevibacter sp., assembly GCF_902801725.1. Taxonomy (GTDB): domain Archaea; phylum Methanobacteriota; class Methanobacteria; order Methanobacteriales; family Methanobacteriaceae; genus Methanocatella. Next base: position 28,313 of record NZ_CADCJB010000016.1, read on the forward strand.
TGAACGAAAAAATAAATAAAAATTTAGAGCAATTACTTCATACTATTTTTAATCATTGGTTTATTAGTTTTGACAAATTTAAAAATGTATCTTTTAAAGAAAGTCCATTAGGAGATATTCCTGATGGATGGAATTATGGAGCATTAAGGGAATTATTAACATTAACTAAAAATCCTATTAAAGCAAATAAAACTAATGGTTTACCTTATCTTCCAATCGATATTATACCTATGAATTCTTTAGGAATATCAGAATTAAAATCTGATAAGGAAGCTAATAGTAGTTTAATAACATTTAATAAAAATGATATTTTAATTGGAGCAATGAGAGTTTATTTTCATAGAGTTGTTATTTCCCCATGTTCTGGAGTTACTAGATCAACATGTTTTGTTTTAAACCCTAAACAAGAACACCATTTAAGTTATTTGTTATTGTTGTGTAATTTAGATAGAACCATACAATATGCTCAAAATACTTCTAAAGGGACAACAATGCCTTATGCTGTGTGGGATAATGGTTTAGGAGATATGGATATTATAATACCTCCAGAAGACATATTATTAGATTTTCATGAATTAGTTTTCCCAATTATTGAGAAAATTAGAGATAGTTATCTTGAAATTAATAAGTTATCTAAATTAAGAGATACATTACTTCCAAAATTGATGTCTGGTGAGATTGATGTCTCGAAGATAAATTGTGATTTGAAATTTAATATTTGCTTTAAAAAAATTCTTTCAAAAATTACGAAATTACTTAATTTCATGAAAAATGCAAAATAATCAAATTTTTATTTACAGCAATATTCAACTCAATTTTTCTGTCAATTTGGGATAAAATTTTAACTATTTTTTCTTGTGTTTCTAAATCTGGAAGATTAATATCAAAATCTCTAACAATATCTGTTTTTAAATTTTTAAAAACACTTCCATTAGCTTGATTAACCAACCTTCCCCTAACAACGATGAAATAATAATATAAAAATTCTTTTAGAATCCCATTGTAATTATCAAAGACTAACCATCCGTCGTGAACACAAGCTTTGATATTCATGAATTTTGGTAAACCTGGTGTTGCACTATTTGATACAATTAAGTCTCCAGGATTTACGAGAACACTTTTTTTAATTCCTTCTTCTTTAATGAATTCATTTGTAAAATTAATAAATCTAGTTTGATCTTTTGTAGCATCAGCGATTTTAACCCAAGGCATTCCTGTTTCAGAGATATACTCTTTTATAGGCCTAGGTGATGCACCTCTCCTAACTGAAACAACATCTCCAATTTTACATGATTTCCATTCTAAACTCAAATTTGGATATTGAACCTTTTTAAAGTATTAAAATACAAATTAAAGATAATAATAACTTAATATCAAGAAATAAAGAATTATTAATAGATATTTAATAAATAAAAGAATATAAACTAATATTAGTGATAATATGAAAACAAAAATAATTTCAAAAATTCAAAATCAAATGAAACCTTACCTAAACCAAGGACAATATCTAAAATTAACAAATTCTCTATTAAATTCTCTTAAAGATATAAATATTGTTGATACCAACAATGAGTTAAGTGAAGTAGATAATTTTAAATTATTAAACCTCTTTTTATCCGCAAAGCAAGTTGAGGGTTGTTCGAATAAAACAATCATATATTACAAATCCACCATCGAAAAAATGTTGATGAAAATTAAAAAGCAAGTATATAACATCAATACCGATGACTTAAGAAAATATCTTTTTGATCACAAAAATGAAAACAAATCTTCAAAAACTACAATAGACAACATCAGACGAATATTTTCCAGCTTCTTTTCCTGGCTGGAAGATGAAGACTACATTATAAAAAATCCAGTAAGAAGAATACATAGAGTGAAAACAGGGCGTGTTGTAAAAGAAGTTTTAACTGATGAAAATTTAGAAATCCTAAGAGACAACTGCAAAGAAATACGGGATTTAGCAATAGTTGAACTCTTAATCTCAACTGGAATAAGGGTGGGAGAATTAGTGAATCTAAATATTGAAGACATTGATTTTTACGAACGGGAATGCATAGTATTTGGAAAAGGAGAAAGTGAAAGGGTGGTATATTTTGATGCAAGAACGAAAATACATTTAATTGAATATCTGCAGACAAGAATTGATGAAAATCCAGCATTATTCGTATCATTAAATAAACCCTATGAACGGTTAGGAATAAGTGGCGTGGAAACCCGACTTAGAGAACTGGGACGAAAATGCAAAATAAGTAAAGTACATCCCCACAAATTTAGAAGAACAATGGCAACCAATGCAATTGATAAAGGAATGCCCATAGAACAAGTACAAAAATTACTGGGACATGTTCAAATTGATACAACCATGCAATATGCAATGGTAAACCAAAGCAATGTAAAACTAGCTCATAGAAAATTTATAGGATAAATATTTCAAATTTTTATTAAATTTTATGAAGATTTAAAATAATAAAAATATAACAACGTTATTTATAATATGAATAATCTTAAAGATTAAATGAAAAAACAATGATAATGGTTATCTTATACTCCAAACATTAAAAATTTCAATCATATAAAGCAACCATCAAACTATAAAGTTCCCCACCACATTTAGGACATTCACATTTACTATCTCGGATTAATGGTATATTTTTACCACAGTTAGGACAATCAGCATGTGTTTTATCTTCTGGCCCAATAACACCTTTCAACACAGAACTAATTGTTCGATGCCTATATTTTTCATCTAAAACTTTTTTAAAATCTTCTTCATCCTGTTCAAGAGCATATTTTATTTCTTTTATATAAGATTCATTTTCATTATAATAAAAATGTACTTCAGATGAACAATCCGGACAAAATGAAGGAATAATTCTTCCTCTTATTTTTGAACCATGCCCCATATCAAATGTTAACATTCCTGAAGCATGTTCGACTACACAATTAGTTTCATCATCCACAAAATACTTTAAATCAGAATCACTAATACTAAAACCACATTTTTCACATACATACTCAGTTAAAGTACCCACATCTATCACCTATCAATCATCATTCAATATTATAAATTATTAATCTAATCACAATTTATCTCTGAGACATCAATCTCACCAGACATTAACTTAGGAAGTAAAGTATCTCTAAGTTTTGATAATCTTTCTATTTCTTCAAAATTTATAGTAATTTTGTCGAATATTGGGGAAACAATTGAATTAAATTCTTTCATTTTATCTTTAGACAAAATTGGAATCTTTAAATTTCTAATATCTGAAATATTCAACATTAACATGCCAGTAGAACCTGAAATCAGACTATCTAATTGATATTGTCCAGCCACATTTTTTAAGTATTCATAAATATATGTACTTGGTATTAATTCTTCATTAGCCCTTATAATAGTAATATGTTGATCGATAACTACATTATCTGTCTCTTCATTATAATAATGGACTCGACCTAATGTTCCTTGACCTAAAGAATTTAATAATATATCTCTTTTTCTTGCAAATTTTTCATTAGGAATATCAATATCTTCATTTAAATACTTGCAATGTTCCTTTTCAAGAATAATTCCTTTATTAACTTTTTGATTTAAGTTAATTAAATTACTTTTATCAACATATTTAGAATTAAAACCTCTAATAATTTTATTCGTATTATCTGATAGAATTACAATGTCTAAATCTTCATAATTATTTACAAAATTCTTAAAAATAACATCCACAATATTATGTAAATTTTTATTTATTTCTTTATTAATTGTAATTTTTTTATTTATATTAGATAGAATTATGGCTATTTTATTTTGTATCTCTTCTTCTGGAAAAGGAACTTCCAGTATACGTAATGTTTTCATTGGAATAGTTGGTTGAGAACTTCCACCAATAAAATTTCGCATTTGCTTTTTAAAATACTTACTATTAATAAATTCAAACAAGAAATAAGGATTAATTTTTTTAGGAGAGATTTTTGCAATATTTGGAGCTAAATGGTATTTATCATTTTCTTCCACAATTGCACAATCTCCGTAACCATTTCCTGTATAAGTCAATAAAATATCATTTTTATATAATTTACTTCTAGGTAAACTTTCTGAAACATCTTTACTAATATATTTCACATCAGATAAATTTAAAGATCCATTACGGAGGTTCAATGCTCTTAATGCAATAATTTCACCATAATCCAGATAAGTGATATATTTTGTAAATTCAAATCCAGCTAATTTTGTTATGTCAGCAACTTCACCTAAAGGAATATATTCTAAACTCAAATTTACCACTCCTTTTCAAACAAATTCCAATTTAGAATTCAAATCCAATCTCCTTTAAACTTTGACGGATTTTACATTCAAGCTCATTGGACTCTTTAAACAGTTCATCAAGCTCAGTTGTTAAAGTTTTCATTTTTTCCTCAAATGGTATTCCATCATCTTCTTCAGGTTTGAATCCAACATATCTGCCAGGAGTTAAAATGAAATCATGCTTTTTAATCTCTTCCATATCACTGATTTTGCAGAATCCTTTTTCATCTTCCAATGTGCCCTCTTCAAATTTTGTAAATGTTTCAGCAATTAAATCAATGTCTTCATCAGTTAACTCACGCAATTTCCTTGAAACCATTGTTCCCATTTCACGTGCATCAATAAACAAGGTTTTGCCCTTCTGCTTTTTATCACGGTTAAGGAACCATAGACAAACTGGTATTCCGGTAGTATAAAACAGTTGGGTTGGCAGTGCCACAATACATTCAACCAAATCATCTTCCACAATAGCTTGCCTGATCTTTCCTTCACCGGAAGTAGTAGATGACAAAGACCCATTAGCCAGTACAAGCCCAATTTTTCCTTTTGGTGACAGGTGATGTATCATATGCTGCATCCATGCGAAGTTTGCATTTCCTTTTGGTGGAATTCCATATTTCCACCTTACATCATCCTGCAACTGTTCCTGACCCCATTTCTTAAGGTTGAATGGTGGATTTGCCATTACAAAATCAGCCTTTAAAGTAGGGTGCAGGTCATTTAAAAATGTATCTTCCTGATGCTCTCCAAGATCCGCTTCCAGTCCACGAATAGCCAAATTCATTTTAGCCATTTTCCAGGTAGTAGGGTTGGATTCCTGACCATAAATTGAGATTTTTTTAATGTTGCCGCTGTGATTTTCTATAAAATTTTTGGATTGGACAAACATACCTCCTGATCCACAGCAAGGGTCGTATACTCTCCCATTATAAGGTTTGAGAACAGATACTAATGTTTTGACAACACAGGCAGGAGTATAAAACTCTCCTGCTTTTTTACCTTCTGTTTCTGCAAACATACTTAGACAGTATTCATAAGTTCTGCCCAAAATGTCTTTTTTATCTCCTTTTTCAGACATCTGAACGTTTGTGAATATGTCAATTACAGCACCAAGTTTTTTCTTGTCCAGCTCAGGTCTTGAAAAGTTTTTAGGTAAAATTCCTTTAAGTGATTTGTTATTGTCCTCAATAGCTTTCATTGCATTGTCGATTGTTAGTCCATTTTCTTCTGTGTTTGCTTTTTTAGCAATTTCACTCCAACGGGCTTCAGGTGGAACAAAAAATATATTTTCAGCAGTATATTCATCAATATCCTCTTCGAATCCATCTCCCTCCTCGACAAGTTCCTGATACTTTTCTTCAAACTTATCAGATAGGTACTTTAGAAAAATTAATCCCAATACTACATGTTTATATTCGGCTGCATCCATTGAACCTCTTAGTTCGTCTGCTGCATCCCATATCTGTTTTTCAAATCCAATTTCTGAAATATTTTCTTTTGCCATCAAATCACCTATGCCGCTTCATCTACCCACAATTCACATTGTGCAATAACTTTTTCCATAGCGAACTTCATTTCGCTTGGAGGATAATCATATTTTTTAAGTAATCTTTTCACTGTTCTGCGCATATTTGCACGTGCAGACTCTTTTTTCTGCCAGTCAATAGTTCTATTTCTTCGCAATGCATCAGTTAACTCCTGAGTAATTTTAATAAGAGTTTCATCATCATAGAATTCATGAATATTTTCTGGAAGAGCAATAACATTATAAAATGCCAATTCCTCTTCTGTTAAGCCTAATTCTTCACCTTCATTATGTGCATCCCGTAAAAGTTTTGCAATTTTGATTAGCTCTTCAATAACCTCATCATTTGTAATATGCCCATTGATGTAACTGTTCATGGTTTGTTTTAAAAGATCTGAAAATTCCTCTGATTTTACAATATTTGTACGATTATAACCTTTAACTTGGTCATTTAGCAATTTTTCCAAAAGAGAAATAGTTAAATTTGAAGATTCCATTGCACGTACCTTATCTAAAAATTCAGGGTCAAACAATGATACTTCATCACTGACATTAATGACATTGATTACACCTGTACTTTTGATTGATTGGTTGAGCAATTTTGTAATTTGTGCATTTATTTCATGAATTGATAATTTGTTATCTGATGATATTTTAACAAGAACTGTCCTTACAGCTTCAAAAAATGCGGCTTCAAACCTTTCTCTTTCATCAGCCCTGCTTCTGCATAATGATAACCATTTTTTAAGCAGCAATCCCTCTTTTAAAAATAACTTTTTCTTATTTTCACGGGATAATTCCTCCATGAAATTTACGCCATTTGAAATAACTTTTGATCTTTCCAAATTGCTTTCCCCAAAGAACTTTGAATAATCGAATCCATGGAATAAATCACGGCAAACCTCTAATTTTTCCTGGAAGTTTGGATAAGCAATTTTATCAACATCCATATCCCCATACTTCTTTTGATCCCTTTCTGTATATTCGCTCATTGCCTTTTTAAGGTCTGATGCAATTCCAATGTAGTCAACTACAAGTCCACCTTCTTTTCCTTTAAATACTCTGTTTACCCTTGCAATAGCCTGCATCAGATTGTGTCCTCTCATCGGCTTGTAGACATACATTGTAGCAAGAGAGGGAACATCAAATCCAGTAAGCCACATGTCAACCACAATGGCTATTTTCATTGGATCATCATCATCCTTAAATTTGTTTTCAAGCTCTTTTTTGTAGGATTTGTCTCCAATAATTTTATGCCATTCTTCAGGATCTTTATTGGAACCGCTCATAACCACTTTTACTTTTTCATCCCAATCCGGACGCAATTCCAATATTTTTTCATACATCTTGATTGCTATTGGTCTTGAATATGCAACAACCATCGCTTTTCCTGTCAGTTCATTGGCACGATTGTCTTCATAGTGATGAACAATATCCCTACATATATCATCAATAATTTCAGGAGCACCCAGCAATGACTCCATTCTGCTCAATTCTTTTTTACTTCTCTCAATATTGTATTCTTCAGCTTCTTCTCTTAATTCCCAGTATTTATCATCGATTTTATCAAGAATTGTTTCATCAAGTTTTATCTCGGCAATACGGCTTTCATAGCTTATCGGTACAGTAGCTCCATCCTCCACTGACTGAGTCATGTCATAAATATCAATATAATTTCCGAATACCTCACGAGTGCTTCTGTCTGACTTTGAAATTGGAGTTCCTGTAAAACCAATATATGTTGCATTTGGAAGCGCATTTCTAATTCTTCTAGCAGCACCAATCTTTATTTCACCGGTTTTTGGGTCTACCTTTTCTTCAAGACCATACTGGCTTCTGTGAGCTTCATCAGATATTACGATTACGTCTTCCCTGTCTGTTAATGATTCATCATAATCATCGAACTTCTGCATTGTTGTGAAAAATATTCCATTTGCCTTTCTGTCATTTAGCAGGTCTTTTAGGTGTTTCATGCTTGTAGCTTGTTTTGGAGTCTGTCTTAAAAAGTCACTGCATTTTGCAAATTGGGAATAAAGTTGGTCATCCAAATCATTCCTGTCAGTAATCACAACGAATGTCGGACTTTCAAGAACCTGCTGGAGTTTGTTTACATAAAATACCATTGACAGGCTTTTTCCACTTCCCTGAGTGTGCCAGAATACACCCGCCTTATGATCACTTTCAATGGCTTTAACTGTTGAATTTACAGCCTTGTTAACTGCAAAGTATTGGTGATAAGCCCCTAAAATCTTGATTTTTTTAGTTGAATCATTTGAAAAAGTAATGAAATTCTTTAAGATGTCAATAAATCTGTTTTTTTCGAATATTCCTTCAAAAAATGTTGTAAAATCTGCAAATTGTGTTGATTCATAACTTCCGTCTGTCGTTTTCCATTCCATGAATCTGTCTTCTGAAGCAGTGATTGTACCTGCTTTTGAAATAGACATATCACTCATTACACAAAAGGCGTTATAATTAAATAGAACTGGAATTACCTGCATATACTTTTTCAATTGAGTGTAAGCTTTGGAAGTATCAGCATCTTCTCTTGAAGGGGATTTCAACTCACATACAACCAAAGGAATACCATTGACAAATACGACAACATCAGGTATTTTGGTTTCCTTGTCAACTACAGTCCACTGATTGATAACAGTAAAAGCATTTGAATCCAAATTTTCAAAATCAATGAGTTTTACAAGTGTTGACATTTCTTTTCCATCTTTCCAATAGTTCACAGAAACACCATTTTGAAGATAGCTCATGAATTTATTGTTGATATCTTCAAGAGAACCAATGCCAAAATCCTGAATAACTTCAACAGCTTTCTCAACAGCTTCCCTATCTAAAGATCTATTAATTGAATATAGATTATCCATATCCGATTTAAACAAAGGATTGTTATAATCTCTTTTAACATCAGGGCCAAAATAGTAATCATATCCCAAATTTTGAAACAATTCAATTATTGACTGCTCATAAGAATTTTCATTATAAACTGAAATATAAATCAACTCCACAAATTTTACAGACTAATATCAATATTAATAATAACTTTATAACAACTATATATTAAAGTTAATCCATTAAAACTAAAAATAAGACCAAATTAATAGTTTAAAAGAACAATAAAGAATTAAATTGGATAGGATCAATTCCTATAAAAAATAAAAAAAAGTGAAAGTGGATAAAACCACCAATTCATTTAAATTTAACAGTTTTGCCCATGGATTTGACCAAATCATAATCCGATCCAGCAACCATTACGGTATTATTTCCCTTGTTGGTGCCGGCTAATGCAACATTGGTTGGAGATTCATTAACTGGTTTTAGATATTTCATATCTCCAATTTGAGTTTCATAACATGAATCCAAATCAGGATTCATAGACTGAAACATGTTTTGATACCACCAATCAACAGAATTATTTGAAATCAATGGAATGTCACTATATATAATCACAATCTGATTTTTTTCATCAACATGCATCTTTAAAGAAACATTTGATGAAAAGTTAAAACTTGAACCCTCATCCATTGCTTGTAGTGCAAAATTAGAATTTTTTGGAACTTTTATTGAAAAAGCATCATCAAAAGTTTTAGTTTCCAAATTAACTGCAGATACAGCACCAACAGACAACACCAATGCTATAACACATATTAAAATAAATTTTTTATCCATAAAAATCACTATCCTAAATAATCAATTGTTTTTGCCATTTTAACCAGTTCATCAGTATTATTTCCAGCAATACCTACAAGTTCACCATTTTCATGTGATAAAACTGCATGCTTAAATTTACCATCAATTTCCAGGACATTATTCTTAGATTTTTTAGAAATATGGTGCAAAATAATTAAATCACCATCATGCTCGATTTTAACATCCCCCGTACTATTTACTTCATTGACTATAAAATCAACGAATTGATCAGTTATCATAGGAGATTCCGAATATAGAACTGAAAATTTATTACCTTTCTCATCATATGTCTTAGTTACTCCAAATTCCCCATCACTTGTATTCCATGACTTCTTGAACACTGTTCCCTTCGGAACTTCCATTGTAAATGCGCTGTCAAAATTATACACTGTAACATTGGTATTGTTTGATTTTGCCTGATTCATGTCTCCAAAAAACATGAATCCGATTGCCGCAACCAATGCGATGATAATGATGACAAGCACAGCAATTATTATCTTGTTTTTCTTCTCCATTTTATCACCGTTATTAAAATATTGTGCCTAAAAAGATATAAATTATTGCAAAATCATAATAATATTATGGTCAATTATTGCAAAAACTGTGGAGCGCACCTTGAGGAGGGGACCAGATTCTGTCCTGAATGCGGTCATGAGGTAGAGATAAAAACAGTTCCCCAGACAAAGAAAAATACAAATAAAAAAATCATCTGCATTCTGCTCGCAGTCATAATCGTTTTCATACTGCTGATAACATTGTCAATAGGAGGAGTGTTGAATCCTCCGGACAAAAGCATTAAACTGGAAAAATATGACTTTGGGTATGTGACAATGATGGTTCCTGAGGGTTCTGAGTTTTCACAAACAGATAGTATAGGCAAAGGAACTGCATACTGGACTATCTGCTATGAAAACAAGCTGGAAGGCCATGTGCTGTATTCTGTCTGGATTGGAAATTATGATGGCGCAAGCCCGTATGTATACAAATTCCTTGAAAGGGATGGGGATTTGGAAGTTTACAATGTAGGATTCAACCAGTCCTATGCCGTGCAGAAACATGTCGGAGAATATTATGTTCAAGTCTGCGGATTTGAAGACCTTGATACATTAAAAGAGATTGCTAACTCGATTGAAGCGAATGGGTGAGGAAAATGGACACTAAAAAGATTGTTATGATTATTTTAATTGCTGCCATTGTCTGTGCAGCAGCATTTCTGATAACAGCACAGCACAATACGACTCAGAAAAATGTTACTCAAGTAAACAACACCACAAACATTACAAAAAATGTGACAAACAATACAAATGTTACCAATGCAACTCCAGAAGAGGAATATGCATCCCAAACAGCATCTGAAAGTTCAGCATCTGCACATGAAAGCGATCCTGAATTCGGAACTGATGAATATGTGGACAGATGGGACGAATCCCAAAAAGGCGACGACAGCTGGGCATACACTCATGACCAGCCGGTCAAAAGCGAAAACGGACATGACTACAAACGCATGTATAATCCCGACACCGAGGAAAGCTACTGGTATCAGATGAGATAATTTTTAAATGCTCGCACGAGCATTTATCATCTTTTTTTAATCCTAAAATTCATGATTTAAATATTTTTCAAATATATATGCCCCTACTTTTTTTCATTCGTAAACCCTCAAACAAAATATGGACATAATTCAGTTTTTCTGAATTTTGATGAAAAATATTCTAAAAAATATCCAAACAGTTAAATGTGGAATTTAAACATATTATATATCAGCTAAAAAGTCATGGAGCATTTAAGAATGAATTGTAAAAAGGGCATGATCATATTAATCATAACAGTTTTCCTGTTCTCCATTGCAAGCGTATGCGCAAGCGACGCCAACACCACCGCAATGACCATGGTAGATGAACACACAACCGAAGAAATTAATGAAATCGAAATAGCAACCCACACCGGAGAAAAACTGGAACTTACCAGCAATGAAATGCTTGGAAACACAAAAACAGTCACAGAACATACATTCAACGCAATTGAAAAGGAAATTGACAACGATACAATAATATACCTGGAACCGGGCAAATACACCGGAACAAGCGAAATCAAAATCAACAGCATAAAAAACCTCAAAATAATCGGAAACTCCACAATACTCGATGCAGAGAAAAAAACAAGAATAATCAACATTACTGATTCAACCAACATAACACTACAGGGAATCACATTCACAAACGCAACCGCAAATAATGGAGGCGCAATCTATTTGAAAAACAGCGCCAATTGTAAGATTGCCGACTGCATCTTCACAAACAACAACGCAACCACTGGAGGAGCAATACACTGGCAAAGTAGTGATAATGGAAAAATCACCAACACCCAACTCACAAACAACAACGCACAATGGACCGGAGGAGCAATACACTGGAACAACAGTCCAAATGGAACAATCACCAACACCACACTCACAAACAACAACGCAACCATTGGAGGAGCAATAAACTGGCAAAGTAGTGATAATGGAAAAATCACCAACACCACACTCACAAACAACAACGCAACATATGGAGGAGCAATACACTGGAACAACAGTCCTAACGGAAAAATCACCAACACCACACTCACAAACAACAACGCAACATATAATGGAGGAGCAATACACTGGTGGAACAGTCCTAATGGAACAATCACCAACACCACACTCACAAACAACAACGCAAAACAAAATGGAGGAGCAATAGAATGGTTAGAAAGTCCAAATGGAACAATCACCAACACCACACTCACAAACAACAACGCAACCACTGGAGGAGCAATACAATGGCAAAACAGCCATAATGGAACAATCACCAACACCACACTCACAAACAACAACGCAAACAATTTTGGAGGAGCAATACACTGGTGGGAGAGTCCTAATGGAAAAATCACCAACACCCAACTCACAAACAACACTGCACAATGGAATGGAGGAGCAATACACTGGTGTCACCAACACCACACTCACAAACAACAACGCAACATTTGGAGGAGCAATACACTGGCGATATAGTGATAATGGAACAATCACCAACACCACACTCACAAACAACAACGCAACATATGAGGGAGGAGCAATACACTGGAACAACAGTACTAATGGAAAAATCACCAACACCACACTCACAAACAACAACGCAAAACAAAATGGAGGAGCAATACACTGGTACAACAGCCATAATGGAAAAATCACCAACACCACACTCACAAACAACAACGCAAACTATGGAGGAGCAATAAGCTGGATGGAAAGCTATAATGGAAAAATCACCAACACCCAACTCACAAACAACAACGCAAAACAAAATGGAGGAGCAATACACTGGCAATATAGTGATAATGGAACAATCACCTCCAACATATTCACAAACAACAACGCACAAAACAATACCATCTACATCGACAATGAATATAGTGGTGAAAACTTAACTGTCAACAACAATATTTTCCTAAACAACAACGCCACCGAAATTGGATTCTATAAAACTGACACCACCTCAAACACAGATTACAACTGGTTCGGACACAACGAAACCAACTACAAAAACAACCCAAAAATAGAAAACTGCAAAATCTGGCTGTTTTTAAACGCAACAGCAAAACCCAACACAATAACAATACTGGACACAAGCAACATAACATACAAACTCCGGATGTACAACTCAACCAACGAAAACACATCAGAATACGACAACACACCCCTAAAACCAGTCAACCTGACAGTAACATCAAACGGATACACCAGCAAAAATACTGCCAAACTGGAAGAAACCATAAAATATACACCAGCCAAAAGTGGAACAGGCAGCATAACCGCAACAATAGAAAATGCCACATATACCATTTATTTAAATGTCAATAAGGCTGATTCAAACCTTTCACTTGTCGACGAAGAAGTGCCATACTCAGAAAATACAACACTCACACTCAACTACAACTCAACTGCAACAGGAAAAGTAAACATCACACTCACAGGCAAAAAACACAACCAAAAAATCACAGACATAAACCTAAACACAACAATAGACCTGGGAAACATCCTACCAGACAAATATAACATAACCATCAAATACACAGGCGACGAAACATTCCTAAACACAACAGCAACCGGAAAGCTAACCGTACTCAAACTTGAATCAAACATAAATCCACAGCCATACGACATCAACGTCACAGACAAAAACGGATTAATGTTCATCATCACACTACCAGAAAACGCAACCGGAAACATAACAATAAACAACAAAAAAACAATCAACATAGAAAAAGAAGGCAAAAAAGAAAAAGGAAAACTAACAATCAACATTACCAACAACGCATACCCCGTCGGAAAATACAAATGGACATTCACCTACCTCGGAGACGACATCTACAACAACTCAACCAAACAGGCAACATCAAACATCCTAATCATACAAACCACAATAACACCAGAAAACAAAACAATCGAACTGACCTTCGAAGACGAATCAAAAATAAACTACACAACACAACCAGACAACCTGAAAGAAATCACATTCGAAAGCAACAACACAAACATAATCACAGTCGATGCTGACGGATCCATCAAAGCAGTCGGCACAGGCCAAGCAAAAATCACCATCAAATTCAACGGAAACGAAAACTACACAGCATCCAACGCAACAGTAACAATAACCGTAAACAAAGCCAACTCCACACTAACAGTCCCAGACACCGAAACCAACTACGGAACAACCACCAACATCAACGTAACCTACGAAGGAGCAGAAGGAATAACCGCAAAACTAAATGATAAAAACCTAACAGTCA
>NZ_CADCJB010000017.1 GCF_902801725.1 uncultured Methanobrevibacter sp.
CATAAATAAGTAGTTTTAACATTGAATCTACTGGAAGGGAGTCTCTTCCTTTCTTTTTCTTGGGTTCTTTGATATTTAAAAGTGGAAAAACTTCTTCAACAAATTCCACGACAAAACGAGAAATATGGTTGGCTGGAACATTCTAATCAAGTGTCTTAATACCTAATTTTCTCTGATTCTTATTTAACTTTCTTTTAACCATAAAAAACAACACCAAATCAACTTATACTTAATATAAAATATATACAACAAAGTATATAAACCTAACTATCTAAAAATCAATTAAAACATAAAATAAAAGCAATATGAAATCTAATAACGATTTAAAAAATAAATAATCTATAAAAATTAAAATAAATAAAAATTTAAAAGAATATAGTAAAAATAATAAAAATTAAGCTAAAAAATTTTTTGACGAAAAATCAAAAATCAATTTTGGCGGACACCCTTTACAGTAAAAAAAGAGAAAAAAAGAAAAAATAAGAAATTATTTTTCTTCTTTTTCAATCCACAATAACATTGCCTCTTCAATAGCCTTTGAATACCATCCCGTTTTAAATAGCATCTTACTGGAGGCGATTCTACGAAAATTCAAGTCAATGTCATTATTGATGCTTATAGTTACGCGTTTGTTTTTAGACATACAATTAGATTGTGTATACTAGTTAATAAATGCGTCAGTGTTTTTTTAGGTCAGTTTGATGTGTAAAAACGAATATTAATATAGAAATATCATGTTGCCGAAACAATAATTGAATATAAATACAATATGTAAACATCCTACTTACAGCCAGCATTTTTGAATACAGTTATGAAGAACAGAACCTGCCATCTACCAACATCTGTGCAAAATTTGACAAAAACCTCATTAACCTAGGAGAAGAATTCTTCTTTTTTACTTTTTTACATTCAATATCGCAAACTCCATCAAAAACCCCGCAACACCCTTAAAAAAGAAAACATGTATAGGATTACTAAAAAAATACTAAAAATTTGAATAAAAAATTAATTTTTTATTATCCAAAAAAAATTTAATATGAAATTATTAATGAATAAACTAATAATAATCTCATTAAATTAATGAAAAATAAAATAAAAACATTTATATAATATAAAAATATAACTAATATACGATGTGAAGTAAATTTCATATCTAATGTGAACATCAGTCAACCATTTTATAATCTCCAAAATGTTTAGAATATGTTTCATTATTTGGGAAGTAGAAACACGACTACTTCCACTCCCCCCCTTTTAAACTAATTTTCATTTAAAATTTCAGGGTTAGCTCCTGCTATCTCCACCAAATATTCCGCTTCAACAATATGGAGCTTGGATGGAATTACGATACAATGAAGAGGCCCTCCAAAATCATAATCAATCAGTTCGGAAATTTTACCTGCCTTTACAACGACATCACTGGAGCCGACACGGGCAATCCCCATAGCCAATGTATCTTCCGTAATCAAACCTTCACGATCCAAATCATCCTTAATGCTCATCAAGTACTCCAAACCCTGATTGACAGTCATGTACCTGTCTTTGTGAGCCTGAATATCAAGCAAAACAAGAGTGTGTAAATCCATTCTTAAATTCTCTTCGATAGCTTCATAAGGAGATTTGGGGTAAAAATTATAATCTGGGAAAGGTATTGTTGTCACCTTACCGAACTTGTATCCCTGAAGACCTGAAATCGCAGGCGCTGAAGATAAAATTGAAGATCCGTGAATAACTTCATAATCAATTCCCATTTTACTGCACTGCACTAAAAAATCGCTGTGTGTGGTTGCAATTAAAGGATCCCCTCCAGTAATCAGAGCAACATCAGAAGTTTTTGCCTCTTCAATAAATTTAGACTCCTCTTCAACCTCATTTCTAACCAATATTTCAATTTTTTGACCCACCAATTCCTCAATAGCCTCAAAACTTGAACCGAACAGTCTTGATGTGAAAAATTCAGCGTAAATTTTATCGACATTTTTCAAGCACTCTAAACCCTTAATAGAAATATCCTTATGGTCAAATAAACCTAAACCCACTAAATAAAACATATACATTATATAATAATTTAAACATAATAAATCTTATGAAATGTGTAAAAGTTCCATTAAGACAGCTGAATGATACCCGTGTACAACTGATGGAAAATGGCCAGATGAATATGGAATATAGAATAAAAGCAGGTAATGAATACGGATATATTCCAGTCAATGAAGATGTTGATGATTATGAAATCGTAGACATCGAGTTAGAGCCATTAAAACGAACTGCCCACAATTTTTCTGAATTGCTTGAAGATGAATTGACCTCGGAAGAAATTGAAAACCTCAGAACATCCTTCGATACCATCGGAGATATTGTTATTCTGGAAATTCCTGAAAACCTAATTGGCAAAAAGCAGATTATAGGGGATGCAGCACTTAAATTTACAAAAAGAAAAGCAATTTATATGAAAAAAAGTGCAATAAAAGGAACAATACGCATCAGAGATTTGGAATTCCTATCAGGAGAGGATGACTCCATAACAATCCATAAGGAACATGGTGCAAGATTGAAATTGGATGTCAAAGAAGTTTATTTTTCACCGAGACTCGCAACAGAAAGAAAACGTGTTATGGAAAGTGTTGAAGACGGTGAAAAAATCCTAGACATGTTTTGCGGAATTGGACCTTTTCCAATTGTAATTGCTAAAAACAGAAACGTAGACATAATCGCAGTTGACATAAATGAATCCGCAATCAGATATTTGGATGAAAACATTAAGCTAAACAAACTGAAAGGAAACATCACAACATACTGCGGAGATGTTCGGGAAGTTAGTAAATCATTTAACACAAAATTTGACAGAATAATTATGAACCTCCCAGGTCTTGCATATACTTTCCTTGATGTTGCGGTTGATTTAATTGAAGATGGTGGAATAATCAACTACTATGAATTTTCTGATTCATATGAACAGGGAATTAATCGATTGAAAAGTGCCTGCAGCAATATCGGAAAGGATGTGGAAATCATCAATACCCGCAAAGTCAAATCCACAAGTCCCGGAGAGTGGCATGTAGCCATTGACGGAAAAGTTATTGAAAAATCAGATGATTAATTTAACAGAATATTTTTAAACCTTAAATTATTAATTTTTAAAAAACCATCTTTTTTCTAAATTATTTAATCAAAGTTATTTAAAATCATTACTTCTAAAAATATAAAAATTGAAAAAAAAGAGCAAAATAAAAAAAAATAGTTAGAACTGGATTCTGTTTCCAGTCCAGTCATCATCATCATTGAATGCGTTAAATTTCTTTTCGTCTTCAAGATATTGTTCCATATCCCTATATAATTTAACTCTGAAGATATCCGGATAAGGAATGTACAACATGTCACCGTTTTCGCTGGTTTCCTTCACATAAGTTTCTTCAAACTCAATAATTGATTCGTCTTCTTTATTAAAGTGATGAACTTCATTTGCACATAAAATTTTAAAATGGACAAAATCATCTTTTAACAATTCTTTAACCAAATCTTTTATCAATAAAGGATAATTTGCTGATTTATTACTTTTAATTTCCATACTAAATCCCTCAAACAACATTTAACAAGTTAAAATCTCATAGCATACACAATATCAAAACTGCATATAAGCAAAGAATTATGAATAAATTGCCTAGAAATTATATTAATATTTAAAATTTATTATTTAAATAGTTATTGAAAAACTTTAAACCAAAAAAAATCAATCAAAACAACCAAATAACCACTAAAATAAGCATTTCACCAATAAAAACTAATCTAATTTGAAATAATCTAAAAAAATGTAAAGATTAATATACATTGTTATTGAATTCGAATCACATCAATTATCAGTATCCAATAATTTCAACTTTATCCCCTGCTCAAACAATACTCAACCACATCATGGTCTTCCTTAAGAATATTGCCATCCATTATAGACCGGAAAAATTTGGACTCGAAAGATTCAAGAATAGAACTTTCCTTAATAAGATTGCATGAACCTGTAATGCTTACAATTAAAAAAGATGGGATGTTGAATCCCTTGCGTTTATATTTATCCTCAATTCCATTGCCTTCGGGCATTTTTTGAAAACTTCATTAATAAAATGCCCTCTTGCGGATTTTTAATTGTTATGCATATTGCATCCTTTACGATGAATTCAATATCATCCGCCATATACTCTTAAAAATCGAAAGCATCACCAATTGAAATTCGACCGAAAAATTCTATCTAGATTGGATCTATAATACCTTTTTCAGTAATAATGCCCGTAATCAGCTCTTTTGGAGTTATATCAAATGCAGGATTGATGACTTCAGTTCCTTCAGGGCATATTCTTGCTCCCCCATAATATCTTACCTCATCACCGTCCCTCTCTTCAATAACAGTATCAAAAATAGATATTTCATTATCAAATGTTGAGTACGGTGCAGCCACATAAAATGGAATATCATGATGTTTTGCAGCAAGTGCAACCATGAATGAACCTACCTTATTTACAACACCGCCTTTAGCGATTCTATCAGCACCGATTACAACCTTATCAATTTTACCTTGTGACATTAAAAATCCTGAAGCCACATCCGGAATTAATTTTACAGGAATATTCTCTTGCTGCATCTCCCATACGCTTAAACTGGCTCCCTGACCACGTGGACGAGTTTCATCACAAATCACATCAATATTCTTTCCCTGTTCGTGAGCAGCCCTTATGACTCCCAAAGCAGTTCCATAATCAACACATGCAAGAGCTCCAGCATTGCAATGGGTTAAAATTGTATCTCCTTCGTCAATTACTTCAGCACCAAATTTTCCAATAGCCCTATTTGTTGCCATATCCTCATCATACATTTTCAAAGCTTCTTTCAACGGATCATCACTGTTCAATACCCTATCCACTGCCCAAAATAAATTAACTGCAGTTGGCCTGGCGGCCTTAATCTCATCGGCAGCTTTATCCAAATCAACGCCTTCAATATCTGCAAGAGCCATTCCAAATCCTGCAGTAACTCCAATAGCAGGGGCTCCACGCACAATCATATCACGAATAGCAACAATGACATCCTGATAATTATCACACCAAACATAAGTCAGTTCATCAGGAAGCTTTGTCTGATCAATAAGTTTTAATCTGTTATCTTCCCATTCAAGTGTTTTCATAATTTAACACCCTGTAAAAAAATATGTAAAAAATAGTTGAAAGCATAATTAATTGTTAGTTTCTAAGTCCATTTATAGACAATTTTTTAATTATGCTCTCCGCTAATAATATCCAAAACGGATTGATTAGAGATGTATAAAAATACATCTAATTTATATTTTCATCAAACTAGTTTATAAATCTTTATACGAATGCCAAAAAAATGAATTTTTTTAGAAAAACCTAAATATTATGCATTTTCTGTCATTATTGGCACTACTTGTTTTTTACGTGACACAACACCTTCAAGCAATACAGTATTATCTTTTAATTTGACATCATATGCCTTTTCAACAAGCTCTGCATCTTTACCAAGTGCAATAACCTGAGAATTGCTGTTAACGATATCAGTAATTAAAAGCATGAATAAGTCCAAGTCTTCCTCTTCAATTATTTTATTCATTCCGGCTTCCAATTCATCTTTCATCTCCAAAACATCACTGATGCTTGCTGTATTGACCTGATTTACTATAGACTTGACATCCTTGAAGTCAATTTGTTTTGCATCCAAAGATAAGATTTCATCGATTGAAAAGCTACTTAAGTCAGTCCCAGCCTTAAGCATTTCCAAACCGTATTCCTCTGCATCGATTCCTGCTATTTCAGCAAGTTTTTCAACAGCCAATTTGTCATCATCTGTTGTTGTTGGTGATTTTAAAAGCAAAGTGTCTGAAATGATAGCTGACAACATCAATGTAGCTATTTCTTTGGTTATTTCAACACCATTTTCCTCATATAATTTGCACAAAATTGTTTCAGTACATCCAACAGGTTCAAATCTCAGAAACAATGGATAAGATGTTTCCAAAGCCAGTTTATGATGGTCGACAACTTTTAAAATATTTGCATTTTCCAAGTTATCAACTGATTCAGCAGGAGAGTTGTGGTCAACTAAAATTACATTAGCACCATCTTCAACACCTTCCAAAAGTTCAGGCGCTTCCATGTCCAAATAATTTAAGATAAATTCAGTTTCCTTATTGATATTACCTAATCTGTAAGCTTTTGCTTCACTGTTACCTAATTCATTTTCTAAGTTAGTCATTACTAAACTTGATGTAATAGAATCACTATCAGGACTTTTATGTCCAAAAACATATGTTTCAACCATAGTATCTTTTCCTCAAAATTATACTAATTAAACTATCTTTTTCATCCATATTTAATATTGCGATATATGAATCAAAAAAATCACAATTAAATTTTTAATTATGAATACCCAATTGTTAAACCCAATATTCTAGTATAATTAATTTTACAGAATATCGGTTAGATTAACATTAACGACATTACCTGAATTTCTTCAATTGCCCATAACCCAATTTGAATGACATCAATGAATTAATTATACAAAAAGTTTTTTAAACAAAATATTTAAAATAAATATTGAACAAAAATACAATCAGTAATTATCAGGACATATCTTAAAAAATTATAAGAAATTAACTCGTCTGTCAAAAACAATATTGATACTACAACTACAAAAAAATAGAATAATGACTTCAATAACTTTAAAACCAGAATTATCACAATTGAATACCTTAAACCAGTTTATTTCAAATGAACTTGGAAAGGAAAACCTTCAAGTTAATCTAATTGTTGAAGAAATATTTGTCAATATCATCAACTATTCAAAAACAGACATTATAACCGTTAATGTCGAATTTGACGATAATACAGTGACACTTGAGTTTATTGATAATGGAATAGAATTTAATCCTCTTTTAACTGAAGATCCAGAAACATCAGATAATATTGATGAAGTTAAAATTGGTGGTTTAGGCATATTTTTAACTAAGCAAATGTCTGATGACATGTCCTACGAATACAAAAATAGTGAAAATCACTTGAAAATTGTTAAGAATGTGAAAGAATGAAAAAAAAGCTGAAACAGATTTTAATTCCCTTTATATTAATGATAATTTTTAATTTAGGTGTTTATTATCTGACAAATGGAGAAAATTTAGGGGGAGGGCTAAGCCCACATGTTGGCGTACTATTTGTTTCCGGATTACTATTCGGACCATATGGAGCTATCGGATCTGCTTGTGCCAACCTCATATGTGATATCATAAGAGGATACAATGCAACAATGTTTATACCCTCTTTTATCATTAGTTTTGCAATATCCTATCTGGCATATAAATTATGGTACAGCAACCATAACAAGAGGACCAAAGTTACAAGACCAAAAATAAACAATACAACCAATATCCTCATATTTATAGAGCTCATTCTAATTTGTGGAGTATTATACGGAGTGATGCATGGACAATTGGCTTATCTAGCATATCCTGACACCATTCCAATAAAGAATCTCATCGAATTCAGATACTTCCTAAACTTTATTAACTCAGCATTCGTCTTTGGAATAATTGGAATATGGCTTTCCAATAAACGTGATTTGACACTCATTCCAAAAACATCCAGCAAAAAAGTCAATGAAAAAGCATATCTGGCTTTGGAAATCTTATTGCTCATATCAGTAGCTGCAACAATAGTAATCAACTACAGCATCGATTTAAATAGAAACATCATAATTGCTGAACTTATAGTGACTACATTACTTTTATGTGCATATCTGACAAAGCCAAATACAATTAACGTATCTGATGATAATTCCAGGTCTATCCCTGAAGATATAATGAACATATTCCATT
Organism: uncultured Methanobrevibacter sp.; assembly: GCF_902801725.1. Lineage (GTDB taxonomy): Archaea > Methanobacteriota > Methanobacteria > Methanobacteriales > Methanobacteriaceae > Methanocatella. Next base: position 7,871 of record NZ_CADCJB010000017.1, read on the forward strand.
TAGCAATACTATTCATCATAATTATCGGAATTATAATATCCTATGACAGAATAATGATTTCAGCCATTAACAAACTCATCCCATTAAACATAAATGGAATCATGATTTCAATGATGCTGTTAATTGACCTGTTACTGATAATCTTCTTCATTCCATCATTTACTGTTTTAAAATATATTGAAATAAAGGTTATAAATCCAATATTGTCCTTTTCAAAAATTGAAGATTTCATCGAAGAAAATGAAAAAATAGACTCTGAAAAACTAGTGAAAATATATTCAAGATATGCGCCTGAAGAAACAGAAATAGGAACACTTGCCCGTTCATATACTGACCTAATTAAATTTAACAACAACTATATAGACAATATTCAAGACATCCAAGGCGAAAAAAAGAGAATTGAAGCGGAACTTCATATTGCAACAAAAATTCAAGCATCAAACCTCCCAACTGACGTACTTACAAATGACGATTACACTGTTGACGGATATTCAGAACCTGCAAAAGAAGTTGGAGGAGACTTTTTTGATTATTATCCTTTGGATAAAGACCATTTGGTCATTACAATTGGTGATGCATCAGGAAAAGGTGTTCCTGCAGCATTACTTGCAATGAATACACAAGTTATGATAAAGCAGTTGCTTAAAATTGAATTAGATCCCTCAAAAGTCATATATTCCATAAATAACCAATTATGTGAAAATAATTCTGAAGCAATGTTTATAACATTGTGGCTTGGAATTTACAATAAATCCACCGGAAAACTAACTTTTACAAATGCAGGACATAATCCTCCATTAATAAAAGAAAATGGAAAGTTCAAATATTTAAATTCAGATCAGGGAATAGTTCTGGGAATAATGGAAAATTTTGCCTTTAGCAAAAATGAAATAACTTTAAAAGATGAAATAGTGCTATACACTGATGGAATAACTGATGCAAACAATGCCAACAATGAAATGTACGGTGAAGATAGGCTTTTAAACTTCTTTAATTCATTTAAACAGGATGAACCTATTGAACCATTATTAAAAGACATCAATAAGTTTACCAAAGAACAAGAACAATATGATGACATGACATTATTATATCTTAAGACAAAATAATTAATCCACTATTGAAAATGCAATAGAATTTTAATGTCAAAAATAGAAAAAAAAAATAAAAAAGTCAAAATAACTTTTTTAATGTTAGTAATGACTTTGTGGAGTCATTCCTAAATGGTGGTCTTCACTCTTTTTACCAGGTATTCCGTATGCATCTGCCCTGCATTGGGTACAAGCCCTGAATACAGGTATGATCTCTTCAACCTGTTCTCTGACGCTTTCCATCATGGAACAGTCCGGACGAGAATAATGTTTCATTTTAGCTAAAGGAATTAAAGGTAAAACATTCATTAAAGAAGCACCTCTTTTTTTAACTTCCTTGGCTATTTCAACAATATGATCATCATTCAATCCTGGAATCAAAACGGAATTAACTTTGACAACCATACCATTGGCGGCTGCCTTTTCAACACCATCCAATTGGTTTTTAATTAAAATTTCAACAGCCTCATACCCTTTGTATATCTTTCCTTCATAGTTAATGAAAGAATAAATATCTACAGCAATATCAGGGTCTATTGCATTTATTGTAACAGTAACAGAATTTACTCCAATTTCTGCAAGCTTATCTGCATATTTTGGTAGCAAAAGCCCATTAGTACTCATACATTTGATTAGGTCAGGTTGCTCTTTTGCCAATTTTTCAAAGAATTCGAAAGTTTCCTCATTAGCAAGGGAATCTCCCGGACCTGCAACCCCAACAACAGAAATTGGACCATCTGCAGTAACTTCATTAACATGATTAATCGCCGCATCAGGATTCATGACACAGCTGGTGACACCAGGCCTGTCTTCTTCATTGTTTATATCCCTTGTACAGAAGTTACAGAATATATTGCATTTTGGTGCTACCGGTACATGTGCCCTACCTACTTTATCATGCATTTTTTCATTAAAACATGGATGCGCTTTAGTTATATGTGCAAATCTTGAACCTTTGTGTTCAGCCATACTATCACTTCTCCTCTATATAACAACTGTTAATTTGTATTGATACGAACAAATATATAAACTTTTCTATATGCCTTCATTTAATTCAGCGATATACTCATTAGCTTTTTCAATCCATGCATCCTTGATTAGTTCATCAGTAGCCACAACACACACGATATCTTCAGTAGACATATCCTTGATTATCTTAAATCCTTCAGGCAATATTCTAAATACTGCATCGTAAATGCGTCTTTGCAAGTTGGAATGTGGGTCATCAACCACCACGGTTTCCAAATCCATATGGTCACCGGATATTTCCAGCTGATATCTGTTCGGCTGATAGATTTCATCCCTTGAAAATGATCTCCATAGCATTTTCAGGATATTAGGAAGATAATTCTCATTATCAATTAAAATTCTAGTAATGTCATTTTCCTTATCATAAGTTAAATTAGCTACATCCTTAAATAAAACAACACTAGATGTTTTTTTCATTTTAATAGCTAAGACAAATACCGGGTCATCAGGATTGACATAAGCTTTCAAATCATCTACAGAAGACCCAAGAACCAAATCCTGAAATATCTGCTTGATGATGATTTCATAAACTTCAGCACCTCTTTCATCATAGCATTCAACTAACATTAAATCAACCCTTCATCTATTTATCATCTTGTCTGTGTCCCATTCCAGATACTAAAAGAGCTGCTCCTACAGCACCGATATGTTGAGAATATTCAGGTACAATAACTTCGATTCCGCCTAAAGTTTCACTTACAGCTTCAACAAGACCTGAAATCAAACTTGTACCTCCTACCTGAATCAGCGGTTCACGGATATCAATCTCTTGAAGCTGCTGTTCGTAAACCTGTTCTGATACGGAGTGACATGCAGCAGCTGCAACATCCGCTTTGGAACCCCCTGCAGCAAGTGTGGTAACAAGGTCCTGAATACCGAATACAATACAGTAAGAGTTCAGCATCGCTTTTCTCCAGTCACCCTGAACCGCCAAAGGACCTAATTCAGTGATGTCCACATCCAATCTGCGAGAAGTCATGTCCAGGAACCTTCCGGATGCACCTGCACAGATACCTCCCATGGTAAAGTTATCCGGAATACCGTTGTTAACTGTAATAACCTTGTTGTCCATACCACCTATATCAAGTACAGTAGCTTCTCCTTTTTGACAATCTGCCAGGTATACTGCACCTTTAGCATTCACGGACAATTCCTCCTGAATGAGTTCTGCTTTGAACTCCTGACCCATGGTAAACCTACCATAACCAGTAGTTCCAATACCGTCAAGGTCATCCCAATCGTAATCTGTCTGTGAAAATGCTTCTGCAGCTGCAGTTTTTGCAGATTCAATAATGTCTTTAGTGGAAGTCCAACCGGTTCCAATAACCTGGTTGTTTTCCATAAGTACTGCTTTTGTAGTGGTTGAACCTGAGTCGAGCCCAAGGGTAAGACCTTCTTGCTTTTCACGAGCAAGAATACTTCTACGAGTTACTGTAGTAGCCAATGCTTCCATACGAATGAACAGTTCATCCGCCTTTGTCCTTTCAGTAAATGAATAAGTAACTACGGGAATACGAGTATTGTTTTGAATAAATCTCCTCACTTCATTTCTAACCAATGCCGCTTCCGCACATCTGAAACAAGTAGCAATGAATACTGCATCAGGTTTGGATCTGCCTTCAACAATAGCCATAGCCCTTGCAATCATTAATTTTAAACTTGAACTTTGAGCTGAAAATCCAAATTTTTCATAAGATTCATCAATATAATCCAAATCAATTTCAGGAAGAACAATTTCAGCACCGAACTTGTTTGCTGCTTTTTCAATCTCTTTTTGAATTCCACTATATTCTGTTCCACATGAAACTAAAGCAATTTTAACCATATTATTATTCCTCCCCAACAGTTTCTTCAAGTGAATCTACAAATTCATTTATCTTATTCACCATAACATATGTTTCATCCTGATTAGTTGGATAATCCAATTCCAAAACAGGAATGCCCTTATTTCTGAGTAAAAATATTGACAGTTCATTAGTTCTTGCACAACCAATACATCCAAAACCATAAGGAGCCCCATCAACCACAATAGCCGCTTCCGCTTCGTCTATAATTGGCCCGATAATTGCCATTCTTCCACGAACACCGGAAGGAACTTCAATAGCGGCGTATTTAAGTCCTTTAATTGGATCCTCTTCGGTAATATTCATTGGTGGAGAATCAATTTCAGGGTCTTTAATTTTTTGTCTGATTTGTTTTTGTAAAACTAAAGGAGTATGACCTTTTCTTTCAAGTAAATCTGCTAAGATTAATGAGTTTGGAGGATAAACAGCGATTTTAACCATAATTTCACCTATTCTTCTTTATCTAAACACTCATTCATGAGTTTTTTAAATTCATCAACATCAATTGGTTTTTTCTTTTCTACTTCGACTTCTTTAGGATTTTCCAAAGCTTCAGAAACAAAACCAAGTATTCTGTACTCTTTTTCCATTTGGTGGAAACCTTCCCTAGGCCCGAATCTGTGACCTCTGCATCTTCTTGGGTCTCCAGGAGCGAATCCTCTTTCCTTAGTGAAAATATGTGCAGGGTCAAGTTTCCTTATTTCCTCAATAGCTTTGTAAACATCTGCACTTTTACCACTAATCATAGATCCATAACAAGTGTTCTTAATTGTAAGAGGCAATCCAAGCATATGAAACTCGCTTACAATTTCCTGTTCGCTCACATGAGCTCCTGGCCCAATAAATATCATCCGAGTAATTACATCAGGATCCCAATCTTCTTTACCTAAATCAGGACTCATGGTTAGATTCTGTGACATACACTACAACTCCTTCTTTTAATTTTTCAAGCTTATCATAATCTGAAACAATGTCTCCAATAATATTGGTTGCCTCAAAACTTTCAGCGGTTGGACCAAATTCAAAATTATCCTCAAATCTGATACCAATCAAACCGGCACTTTTTGAAGCCATGTTAGTAATACCAATTTGACCTCTGATTACCTTATCCACCGGGTTGTTTTCAGGTATTAAACCTTTAGCGGATTTCTTATTTCCTTCAAACATAACAATGTGCATACCCGGCACTGCAAAATGAACCTTGATTTGACCAACAGGATTTTCTAAAAGGCCTGAGAGCAATTTGAAGTACCTTACTGATCTCGGTGCATTTTCCACGAATTTGATTAGACATAAATCATCTTTATTTACTGCTTTGGTTACAACCCTTCCTTCTTTTAATATGTCAATTGTATGTTTTGGGATTTGTTCGACAATGATTGCATCATCATCGATTAATCCATCAATCATGTGCTCAACACCAGCTGCAGACAATATTTCCGTAGCTTCCTTTTGAGTCTTGTTCAATAGCATTAACCTTTTCTGTTCGGATTTAACAGTAATGAAATCATTCTGTTTGGCAATGTCAATAATTTCCATACCTTTTACAATTTTACCCACAGTAGTATGATTTGGAGTCAGCACTCTATTTTCACGATAAATGAAAAGCTTTCCAATACCGACACCATTATTCCTGACAGTAATGGTTCCTCTTGTCCTTTGAGTAGTGTTTTCAGGAGGTTTTTCCAATCCTGCCAAATCATAAAAACCTATAAATGATTCACTATCATATGAAACTTTGATTCTGCCGTCCTTAATAAGTGAAAACAAATGTTCAACGCAAATCGGTGAAGATTCATCAATGTCAAAGGAAATGTAGGTATACAATTCATTTCCTTCTTCAAGAACTGTGCTCAAATCTGAAAAGGAAGAACTATCTGTTGTAGTGCTTCTCTCGATAATCGGTTCGATGCCCTTCACTGAATCATCATCAGTCAAAATGTCCAAAGTTTTTTTACCACCGATAACTCTAGCAAAAATACCCTTATTATATGGAGGCACACTGTAGACATTTGTTGTGTTTTCCTTGAGCATCACCAAGTGAGTGGACTCATTACTAAAACTAGACAAACTTAAAACAACATCCCCCTCATAATATTTGAACTCATCGGAAGTAGGTTCCAAATCAGTGACAATAGGTCCGATAGCCACTTCATGCGGAGTGGACCATCTGATGGACAAGTCAACAAAATCATCATATTGACTTTTCCAAACATCAACCAAAGGCTTTGCTTCATCGGATTCATCCAATTGAATGATTATAGAACCCTTATTTGTTTTAATTTTATACTTGCTTATATTCTTTTCAAGTTCCTTTTTACCTTTAATCAAACAAACAATACTACCAGGAGTATATGGGGCATTTGTTTCATCAATTACGTCCTGAATTGTAGAAGCATCTGCCACGTCTATTTCTTCTCCATTAATTTTAATTAACATACAATCTCCTAATAAGAATTTTTAATATTATATATTTATTAAGTTATTATATATTAAAATTATTTATTTGATTTTCAAAAATTATATTAACACAAAATTATAACAATTAAACAATGGAGGGAAAAAATGAAATTTCAAAAAAAGCATCTTTTTTCTTTACTGATTATTCTAATCATAGCTATTTCAGCGATTTCAATCGCCAGCGCATATACCGGAACAGGATTTTCACACAACATTCCGAGTTCAAAATACTCAGACATGTCAGATTCAGATATTCTAAGCAAATATAGTGATACAGATTGTCATGTTGAAGAAAAAGCTGTATGTACCAACGTAGTCGATGGAGACACAATTTATCTGGACAATGGTAAAAAAATCCGTTTCGTTGGAGTAAATACTCCTGAAAGAGGTGTCGAAGGTTACATTACCTCCAAAAATTTTGTTCAGAAACTGTGTCTGAACAAGGAAGTCGGTATTGACATTGACAATTCCAAAAACAATGATCGCTACGGAAGAACCCTTGCTGTCGTTATTGTTGACGGCAAGAATGTGAATGAAATGCTTCTAAAGGAAGGTCTTGCAGAAATCATGTATATGCCTCCAAGCGAGTTCTATCCATATGACTGGGCAAACGGAGATACTCATGTAGCAAGCTCCCACAGCTCATCGTCCTCCACCCACACCGCAACGGACGATACTTCAACCAGCACTTCTGATTCTGCAAGTTACGTAGGTAATGCAAATAGCGGAAAATTCCATGAAGCAAGCTGCAAAAGCGTTAGCAAAATGTCTGAAGGCAATAAAGTTTTCTTCAATACAAGGGATGAAGCCATAAATCAAGGATATGTGCCATGTCAAATATGCAATCCCTAATTTAATCTTTTAATTGAGATACTTCAATCTCTTAATTTCTTTTTCGAACTCATCCAAATCATATTCACCATCATCTACATCAACATAATCATTAGAGATGCTTGAATACAGAAGACCTAAAGAATAACTGTCAATTATCAGAATAATAGGCAATGCGAAACAGAGATATAATATGAATCCTACATATGGAATGAACAGAATAAATATGCAGACAAATGAAAGTATGCCTAACAAAACCCCCATAAGAATAAACCATCCAATCACCCTGCCAATACCAATATCACTGATATCCTTCAGCACCTTATGAATCTTTAAAGCTTCAACTAAGCTGTTATGAGCTGCAAATCTGGCTTTTGCCAAAACTGACAACAATGAAAATAGCAGATAGATTATATAACTTATAATGAAAATTGTTCCAAAAGATGATAATGCATAACTAATCTGAAAATCAAGGCCTGAACCACTAATTCCAATGCCGAGCGCAAATATCATGACCAAAAATATGATTATTGGAACAAGCATATATAAAATTCTCAATACCAATAATTTGAGTGTATCAACAATATTCCTGCCAATCCTTAAAGATGGAATTTCTTCTGATTGAACTGACCCTTTCCTGATGATTGATATTCCGAATCCCGGAAAAATCAACATGAATGCTAAAATTGCAATCAGTCCTAAAATCTGAACAATATCCGAATTAAAAATCAATCCAATCGGTAAAATCAAAAGCAATGCAAATAGAATACAAACCATGACCAATCTTTTAAAATCGTAGAAAGGGTATTTGAATGAATTTGAAATAATCTGACCTAAATCCATGTATATCACCACTATTTAAAAATGAAAACAGGGTTAACATCCTGATTGAAAACTTCGATTTTTTCGCCTTCATGAGTAAGATAAAGGGAATTGGAGTCTGTTACCTCACCTACGACAGCCGCTTCAATGGAAAATCTTGAAAGATATTCCATGATGTATTCACAGTACTCCTCATCGGCTGTGAAAACAAAACCTGAACCTGGATAGACCCTAAGCCAGTCCACCCATTCGACAGTTTCATTTCTTGGAATGTCATCCAGATTGACGATTGCTCCTTTTTTGGATGTTTCCAGAAGCATTTCCAAAGTTCCAAGAATTCCCGGATTTGAAATGTCCTTTCCTGATTTGATATAGTCATTTTCAGCCAAATATTGAACGGCAGTAATCTGGTCCTGCACTAGCTTCGCATCCTTATCGTAAGTGGTATCCCAATTCAGGCTGAACATTTCATGAGGTTTGCCATCCAAATCGATTGCAACAATTACCTTGTCGCCAACTTCAGCACCGAAGCTGGTGATAATCTTGTCCTTTTGTGCAATTCCCACAATAGCAACACCCAAAGAATCACAGTCGCCATCAGGATGAAGATGTCCTCCAACCATAGGAACACCAAATTTCAAACATCCGTCCTTGATTCCATTAAGAAGATCTTCATAAATATCATCATTGCTTATTGACATTATATTAACCATTGCCAAAGGTTTACCACCCATTGCAGCGATATCATTTACATTTACTAAAACTGAACAATACCCTGCCCAGTAAGGGTTTATATTCATTATCTGTCCCCAAATACCGTCGGCTGCAACCAATACAACCTGATTATTACCAATGTCAATTGCAGAAGCATCATCACCAATATCTATAACCACATCTCCTGAAACATTATATGATTCTTTTAAAAGGGAGATGACATTATCAATTGAGCTTTTACGGGACACCCCTTCAAATTCACGAATAGATTTTACAAGACTCTTCAAATCCACTTAAACACTTCCCTGTTTAATTAATATAATTAATTTTGTATTTGCAATTAATATTATTTATTATTTCAATGATTTTTTCCTCAACCTGAGATATATTCGAAAAACTGACATTAACATGATTTTCGCAAAACAATTCCTTTTCAATAGCTTGACCGCAGACATCATCAAAACCACTTTCAACTTCAAAGATGATAGAATTTTGAGCCTTGAACCCATCTTCTACAACCTTATCCAAATCACCATCAGTAATTCCAACAATAGGTATATCAAACCTGTATAAAATATCAGAAGATATCAATGTTGTGTCATCACCAACCGTTATGACCACATCGCACTTCCGGAATTTATAAACGTCCTCGCCGGCATGGTCTAGAAATGCAACTTCAAAACAGTCATTAATATCTCTCTGCAAAATACGGGGTTTGACCTTGGCTTTCCTTAAAAGTCCTGTTTTGATGATTGCACTTTCCAAATCAACTTCACCTAACTTCTCAACGCCATGGCCTTTTAAAGTTCCGCCGACAATATCGACAATGCGATTGTCCTCTGCAATCAGAGTGAGCCTGTCAGAATCGGTTTTTCCTATGACAACACTGTTTACCATGATATTTTCACCGGGACTCACACCATGAACAACCCTGCAAGTCATATTATCCGAAATGTCATCCTGCCTTATATGACTGTTGTAAACCTCCTCCGGTGAAACCACATTCAGATTTAGCTTTTGCGACAATACTTCAGATAATTTTAAATCCCCATTCCATGATATTATGCTCCCATCGTCTTCGCCTGGCCTTTCAATTTGAATAACAGGAATTGAATTATCATCTACCTTTTCGACATAATGATTATAAACCTTATATCCAAAAACCTGACCGGTAACATCAGATTTTCCATAATTGAGTAAAAATATTACATCCACACAATCATCATGAAACATCTTTAAGGAATCGCTTGGAACCAACTTTTTTCCAATGTCTATGACATTTTCAAGGCTCGCATCGATTACAGCTGTCCTGCCCATAGTTCCGCCAAGCCGTGCAGAGACATCACCATATTCCTTGAGCAAATCAATCAACTTTAACGCATAACCAGAATCGATTATGTTAGGACCGTGAACCACAACGCCAATTCTCATTCGTTCACCTTAATTCTTTTCTTAAATATTTTGGATCCGCAAATTTCACAGTCATCAAAAGGATAATCATCATCATACTCCTTTTTACATCCTTCACAGACCTTTTTCCAATTGTAAACACCTTTGATTCCTTCGGTGATGACCCCAGAATAAGGAATATTCATTATCTTCAACGTATTCTGAATTGTATAGTCATCACTGATTACCTTAACGTCATTGCCTTCATCAGACATCATATATGCCAGGGAAATCAGCTTCTTATCCGGAAGAGATAATCTCAAAACATCACCTGATTTGGAAATGATGCCCTCGACAGATTTTATGTATTTTTCAGGAACATCTCTAATGGTTAACCTTCCTTCATCAAGCGCAGCATCAAATTTTAAGCGTGACTCGAAATCTTTAATTTCAGATGTGATTTCCGGGACTGTAAAATTATTTTTAGATTCCAATTGAAACCCATTGATGAATGCCGATGCATCCAACACATAACAAATTTCCATAAACATAGTTTATTTAACAGATTTAATAAAACTTGGCAAAATATTTATAATGACGCGATATTGAAAAATTGTTTAAAATTTATGAAATTAAAGATAAATTCAAGTCTACACAATATATTCATTTTGATATAAATTGGAATGAATTTGGAGGAAATTTGGAGGGAAATTGGAGGAAAATTGTAGGGAAATTTGAATAATATATTTAACATTTAAAAATTAAATCTACTATTGTAAAATATTTATGAAATAAATATATTACATTCATGAATTGCAAAACAATGGAGGTTGAAAAAAAATGATTAGCCATTATGATTTAAATAGCGACATAAAATTTCTTGCAAAATCAGAAATTCGGCTGAAAATTATAAGTGAACTGCAAAACAAACCCAAATCAGTAAAAGACCTTGTAAAAACAACTAAAATTACATACAGCTCCATTTCAAGCAACTTAACAAAGCTTGAAGAACACAACTACGTAACCAAAAAGAAAAACAAATACTACCTGAATCCTCTGAGCGAAATCTATTACAAAAATTTGATGGACTTTAAAATGAGTGTGGATTTGATAAATGATTTCAATGACTTCTGGAACAAGCATAACATCGATCAATTAAGCATCGAATCAATACAGAACATCATTGATTTGAAAGATTCCAAGCTGGTGAAAACAAGCCCTCTGGACATATACAAAACCCACAACACCATTAAAAAAAAGATTATCGAATCAAGAAACATCAAAGCCATTTTCCCCTATCTCCACCCTGAATACCCCCAACTGATTGAAAATATTCTGGAAAATGACGGAACAGTTGAACTTATAATTCCAAAAAACATGTTTAAAAAGATGATATTGGAAATTGAAGAGGACATACGCAAATCCGCCACCAAAAATGGTCGGCTGAAAGTTTATACAACTGCAGATGAATTAAAATTATATTTGACATTATGTGATGAATCAATGAGTTTGGGATTATTCAAAAATGACGGCAGCTTCGACCAGAATAGAATCCTAATATCCTCCAGCGAAAAATCACAAAAATGGGCAGACGATCTTTTTACAACAATGAAAGAAAAAATGTGATTATAATGACAAACATACAGACTAAACGCCAATTAAATGAAGAATATAAGAACATTAAATATATTTTAACATCCACAATGAGATCAAGATTAATTTTAGCAATGTACAGGAGCCCCAAGAATTTGGAAGAATTAAGAAACGAATTGAAAAAGCCATCAGCCACCATACTGCATGGACTTAAGGAACTTGAAACCAAAAACCTGATTCGGAAAGTTCAAAAGAAATACCAGTTAACATCAAATGGCTTTTTATTGGCCACCAATATGATAAAACTTATTGAAAACTGGTCATCCATAAATAAAAATACTTCATTTTGGGACAATCATGACCTGAAGGGCATTCCTAAAGAACTTTTAAAAAATATGCATCTTTTAAAGGATGCGACATACATCACATCAACAACCAGCGACCTGTCCAATGCGTTCAACAAGTACATAAACTTAATTTCAACATCCAAAGAACTGAAAATAATAATGCCCATATACTCTGAAAATCACTTTAGGCACATTATAGGACTATTAAATGAAAATAAATTAAATTATCTGGAATTGGTCATAAGCAAAGAAATTCTAAGCTCAATAAGATTAAACGAATCATTGAAAAAAGCTCTGCTTAGAAATAAAAAAGTGAAGATAATTTGTGTGAAAAAGAATTTGAAAATATTTTTGACCTATTCACCAGAGTTTATGTCCTTAACTCTCTTTTTCAAAGATGGTCATTACGACGATTCTCAGATATTAATTGGAAAATCTGAAAATAGTCTAAAATGGGCATCTGAGCTCTATTCAACATATAAGGAGGTGAATCATGAAGAAAAATAATTTAACCCCAATCGTTAGAAAAATGAATAATTTAATATTGGGACGAAAAGGCGGAAAAACCACTGTTAAAATTATCGATAAAATCTTAAAAGAACCACACAATACCAATCAATTATCTAATGAATTGAATTTGGACTACAATACAGTAAAATATCACATATACCTGATTTTAAAATCAGAATTATTTGTACAAAGTGAAGTAAACTATGGCAGTCTTTTTTATCCGTCTTCAAAATTGATAAATAATTTAAATGAGTATGAACAGATAAAAAAATTACTTAAAAAATAAAAAATGTGATGAATCATGAAAAGTGAAACTGCAAAAGAACATCAAAAAGAATCATCCAAAGACATTAGTTGTGGAATAATAACACTTAGTGACAGTAGAAAATCAAAAAAAGCGGATCTGTCCGGAAAATATATTGCGCAAGAAATTGAAACACGATACACATTAAATTCACGAAAAATAATCCCTGATGAGAGCAAAGATTTAATTAATGCAATTAATGAAATGGTAGACGATGACATTGATGTCATTTTAACAACCGGCGGAACTGGATTGGATGCAAGAGACATTACAGTTGAAACCGTTGAATCACTTTTCAGAAAAAAATTAGAGGGATTCGGTGAGATATTTAGAGTCAAATCTTATGAAGAAATCGGTGCTGCCGCACTATTATCCCGAGCAACAGCAGGAATTTATAAAAATACGGTAATTTTTTCAATGCCCGGCTCACCAAATGCAGTAAAAACTGCTCTAAGTATTATCATCGATGAACTCCCACATTTTGTTCATCACGTGAAAAAATAGTAATGTATGATGAAATCAAATTTCATCATCATTTTTAATCAAAAAATTCATTGACAGTTATCAAAGGCTCAAGAGTTATGCCTTCTTTTTCAAACTCTTCCATAGCCCCTTCCTGTCTATCTACAACAACAAAAGCTCTTTTTACATTACCTCCATTGTCCTGAATGGCTTTGATTGCTTTTAAAAGTGATCCTCCAGTAGTTGACACGTCTTCAACAACAATAACGTTATCACCTTCTAAAAGTTCGCCTTCAATCAATTTTGAAGTACCATATCCTTTCTTTTCCTTACGAATCATCAATAATGGAAGTTTTGATTCAAGAGAAACAGCTGTAGCTATTGGAACTGCCCCCAAAGCAGGACCTGCAACCTTATCAATTTCATCATCCTTGATTTTGTCAGTGATTAAACTGGAAATTGTAGACAGAATGTCAGGTTCTGTAATGGCTTTTTTCATGTTAATGTAATAATTGCTTTTCTTTCCTGAAGATAAAGTAAAATCACCTTCAAGAAATACTTCATTTTTCTTTAATAAATCAATTAAGTATTCTTTTGAAGTCATTATAAATCATCTTCACCCTTAAGTAAAATCTTATCCCCAATTACTTTTACAAGCTCAATTGGAATAACATTTTCACTAGCTTTAATCTGTTCAGAAAACCCTGATTTTTTGATAACAAGGTCAGTTAACTCAAATGTGTCCTTATCAAAGATAACATCAGAGACTTTACCTACAATTTGAATATCAGCATCCAGAATTTCCTTTCCAAATAATTCATTTTTAATTCTCATTAGGAACACCTAATAAATAATATGTAGTTTCAGTTTAAAATACATTTACTTTCATCGTTTTCCATATCATGATAAAATTCAAGATTATCCTCATCGAAGTCAACGACATGTATCATTTCATAGACATCATCATCAAGCTCTGGGTTGATATCAACCAGCCTGTTAGGATACTTTTCAATCATGTCTTTATTGAAGGCCAATCTCTTTTCATTTTCAAAAATAGCCCCATAATATATATCCGCTTCAACAAGATCCTGAAACATGTGGCTTCCAAATGACAATTCAGGAACATATCCCACCTTACTGTAGGATTCCTCAAGAATGGCACTGAATTGACTTATTTCTGCAAATACAACAGGAATTCCAAGTTCGGGTGATGAAGTTCCTATTCTTCCGGGAACAATCAGCATGGATGTCCTTTCATTGTTTTTGCAGTACTCATTTATTTCGCCAATTATTCTGGCAATCAAGCTTTTTTTAGCATATGGATATTCATAATACCTATGAGAATCAACATAGACCAGCGTATCTATGTTTTCTTTTCTTGAACGTCCCATTGATGCCTTTTTAATATGGAAATATGTTTCACCAACATCTTTTGGTATTTCAATGATTTCCTTTGTTGTTGAAACCTGAAGTGGCCTGCACTGCAGAAGATTAACTACAAATGAGTTGTTTTCACCAATATTTACAGTATATTCAACATCGACAGGATAGTCATAGGCCATCTCAAGAGTTTTTAGAAGCTCCTTCATCATTCCAATGAACCGGTCATTGTTTACAATACCATTACAATTCACGAACACTATTTCCCTTCTTTGACCTCTTTCCCTAAATCTTCTCTCTGCCTCGCTGTCGTGCTCAATTACAGGACGCTTGGCATATCTTGGAAGAACTTCCAAACCTTCATCGACAGGAATTTCATGCAGTGAAATTTCCTTCAAATCCAGAACGTCAAGGGAGTGCTGAGAGTATTTGTGTCGCTCCGCAACATCAGGGTGGTCAATTGCATGAGGTCTATCAAGGTTAATTATTCTCGGATAATCATTTTGTGTCCTGTCCACAGCTTTTGTACCCAAACCCATAACAAGCCTGAGCATTCCGCCATTACGTCCCATGTCAGGTTCAGGAGAATATGGAGAATATGAAAATCCTACACCTGCAATTGTCGGGAAAAAGTAATCTCCATAGTATGATCCGGAAACTCTCTGAACTAAAAGCCCCATCTGTTCATCACAGTCATCCAAATCATTTAAAGACCGGTATTCCAATGCGGAAATATTCATCATACTTGCATATACTGTTTTGACTGCATCCTCAAATGCCTGTAGACGCTCTTCAAGAGACCCTCTGTTGACACAGAACACTGATTCATATTTACCAGCAAAAGCATTTCCGAATCCATCTTCCAAAAGACTGCTTGAACGCACAATAATAGGGCTTTGACCGAAATAATCCAGAACCCGTCGGAATTCATTCTTGATATCATCCGGAAATACTCCATTTTTCAATCCTTCTTCCAGTTCACGGCCTGCTTCATAGTATCCTTCCTTGGTTCTCTGTTTTACGCGAATGTTCCACAAATCGTTGAAAACAATGTATGTATAGAACAAATCGGAACCTATATAAAATGAATCGTCAGGCTCAAAATTGGCATATAAGTCAGGACGCTCTTTTTCAATGATTTTACGAGCTAAAAGCATTCCACATGCTTTACCCCCAATCATTCCACTTCCAACCAGCCTATTGTGGATGCTGATATAGTCCTCATAGTCGAAGTATTTCTTTATCTTCTCGCTTACCTTCTCATCCTTTGCCATCATCATGCCACACATCAGGTCGCACCTGTCCGAGACATCAACACCATTTTGATGCAGCAGCTCGGTAGCTGTGAAAAATCGCTCCCAACTGTCTGTATTCTGCTCATTGTTGTATGCAGAGGCTGAATTGATTACCTGATAAAATTTGGAAACTTCCAGACCATCAGTCAGAGTTGTAACTTCACCGGTTTCCGGATTGTACTTATGTCCTAAAAACATTGTCTGAGAATATCTGTTCCATACTTTCAAAGGATGTACATAAACATCATCATTATTAGAGTATACATCCAGGAAGAGTTGAGTTGTTTCCCTAATTTTTGCAATTGATTCGAAAGAATGCTTTCCTCTGATGACCGGGAAAAATGCAACAGTATCCAAAATAAAGAGATATGGACATGTGACCCTGAAAAAATTGCCCATCATCAAATCGGTTGCCCATGCGGCCTGAAGGTCAGAAAGGCAATCGAACACATAAAATGCATCATAACCTTCCTTTGTAATGATATTGTGAACCTCCAATGTGAAGGACTCGAACTGTTCCATCGGGTCAACCTTATAGATTTTAATCCCGTCCTTTTCAATCATTGCAAACTCGGAATCCTGATTTTTCCTTTCCTCTTCCAATCTTTCAAAATCATCATCACTCATCTCAATCAAAGGTTCATGCTGACCAAAATTTATGTAAATAAGATTTCTTTTATCCTCCAATGCCTGTTTGACATAAGGATTTACAAAATATGAAAATTCCTTTAAATTTGAAACCTGCCAAACTACATTATCGCCTAAGCGGATATTATCCAACGTTTCGTCCAATTCATCAATTCCTGATTTTACCCTTTCAAAAGCTGCCATAATAAAAACTCCATGAATGTTCAGTTTTTAGTTAAAATTAATTCCTATTTTGAAGTATATTCAATTTAATATATAAAAATATTGAATATTATTTAATTTGTCGGCAAAATAACTTCCGAATTACAGACAGACACCATAAATGACCCCCGAATGAAAAATTGTATTAATTGCAAACAACATAATAACAACATTACTTAAAAGGTGAATGTATGGAGAACGAATACCTGACAGTATCTCAAATCAATGCCTATATCAACAAGAAGTTGAAATTTGACAATAACCTCAAAAACATTTATGTCAAAGGAGAAATATCAAATTTCAAGACATATCCAAGCGGACATAGCTATTTCACTTTAAAAGACAAAAATTCCCAAATCCCTGCAGTGATGTTCAAGGGAAGAAGGCGATACCTCAAGTTTGAACCCGAAAACGGTATGAAGGTAATTGTTAAAGGTAAAATTGAAGTCTATGAAAGAGACGGCAAATATCAATTGTATGCCAGCAGCATTACCGAAGATGGACTTGGAGAATTGCATATTGCCTTTGAACAGCTGAAGAAAAAGCTTGACAAGGAAGGATTATTTGACGATGCCCACAAAAAAGAAATTCCGAAATATCCAAAAAGAATTGGAGTTGTTACAGCACAAACAGGCGCTGCCGTAAAAGATATCATAACCACCATCAAAAGGAGATATCCTTATTGTGAAATCTTAGTTTTCTCAACACTCGTACAGGGAGAAATGGCCTCAGGACAAATTGTGCGCCAAATAAGACATGCTCAAAACTTCAATATCGACACATTAATTGTCGGAAGAGGCGGGGGAAGCATTGAAGATTTGTGGCCATTCAATGAAGAGATTGTTGCACGCGAAATTCATTCATGCAAAATACCTGTAATCAGTGCTGTCGGCCACGAAACCGACTGGACAATATCTGATTTTGTTGCAGACAAAAGAGCCCCAACACCAACTGCAGCAGCTGAAATTGCAGTGCCCGAAATAAACGAAATAAAGTATAAAGTCACTCAGTTAAATCAAAGAATCAACAAAAGCATTAATGACAAACTGATTCAAAGTAAACAGAAAGTTGATGACATCTCTCAAAAACAGATTTTCAAAACTCCCGAGTCAATTTATGAAATAAAGCAAATGCATTTGGATAATCTGATAGGCAAATTAAATTTCACGTCCAAAGACATCATTTCCGAAAACAAAAATAAACTGCTCAAAATAGAGTCAAGGGCAATTTTAAGAAACCCTAAAGAGGTAACCAAAACCAAAAGGGAACTGTTTCTTAGAAATGTCGACAAGTTAACAATTTTGGACCCCCTTTTAACATTGAAAAGAGGATATTCAATAGCCAAAATCGATGATAAGGTTATTTCAAGTGCAAAAGATGTCGAAAGTGGAGATGAACTGGACATTGAATTTGATGACGGAACAGTTAATACAAAGGTGATATAATGGAAGAATTAAGTTTTGAAGAAAGTCTAGAACAATTAGAAGAAATTGTAAACAAATTAGAAAACGGTGATGTGCCACTTGATGATGCTATTGATGAATTTGGAAAAGCGATGCAGTTAGTTAAAATATGCAATACAAAACTAAATAATGCCGAAGAATCTATCGCAAAAATAGTTCAAGATAATGGAGCAATAGAAGATTTTAATATTAATGAATAGAAAATAATATATTGTAAATAAATGAAATTATGAATAGTAGTTTCAAAAAATCATTCTAAATGAGGTAGGTATTATAAACTCCAATAGAAAAAAATCATTAATTCGATCAGACGAACTTGATAGAATAGCTCTTGATGATATGAATCACAAAGCAAACATCAGAATCGGATTTAGCGAATTTTCCAGGAAAATATATTCAGAAAACAAAAACAAGGTTTTAAACGAATTGAATGCAAGTGAAAATGACTGGAATGACTATAAATGGCAATTAAAAAATCGTATTAGTGATGCTGAAGAACTTTTGAAATATACAAACCTCACAAGAGAAGAATGTGAAAACATAAGAAAAATTAGTGAAAAATACAGATTTGCTATAACACCATATTACTTTTCATTGATTGATTTTGACAATCCCAAATGTCCAATAAAATTACAGTCAGTTCCAAGCGTTGAAGAATTGGATGATAAAGGACAATTGGATCCGATGAATGAAGAGCAATCCAATCCGTCAGGAAAAATCACTAGAAGATATCCTAACAAACTGATTATTAATGTAACCAATGCATGTCCAATGTATTGCCGGCACTGCCAACGCCGCAGACTAATAGGCAACTTCGACAAAAACACTTCCAAAAAATACATTGACGAATCAATTGATTTCATAAGAGACCATGAGACAATCAGGGAAGTTTTGGTAACAGGAGGAGATGCACTGCTTTTATCCAATAATCAATTAGAAAATATCTTCAATGAATTATCCCAGATTGACCATGTTGAAGTTCTGAGAGTTGGTACACGAACATTGGCAACACTCCCATTTAGAATAGATGATGAACTGGCAGTTTTACTTAGAAAATATAAAGTCAATGTCTCAACACAATTCAACCATGCCTGTGAGATAACTCCCGAAGCCGTAAAGGCAGTCGATACATTAGTGGATCATGGAGTGCTTGTGAGAAATCAGATGGTATTATTGCACAACATAAATGACAACAAGTACTGCATTCAAAAAACCAATGAAGAATTGCATAAGTATCGTGTAATTCCATATTATCTCTTCCATCCTAAAGATGTTAAAAGCACACAGCACTTCGATGTTGACATTTCCAAAGGATTGGAAATCATGAAGCATCTGGAAGGAAGGACAAGCGGAATGTGTAAACCAACCTATGTGTACAATTCACCGGGAGGTCTCGGCAAAGTGCCTTTAGTGCCTATGGAAAATATCGTCTCTGATGAAAACGGATACGTATTCACCACATGGGAAAACAAAATTATCAGGAAAGATTTCAAGAAGTAAATTCTTTCCATTATACTAATTTAATTTTTGCTTAACTTTAAATGAAATAATCTATCCAATATTCCAGCAATTTCTTTATTGGATAACTGTTGCAATTTTCAAGCGTCTTATTAGCTAAAGCTAATGCTTCATCTTTTTTTATCAGACCGCATTCAATCTCATCCATCAAATTCAAAATAGAACTTGCAATTGCCACATTGTCCTGTTTTTTCATTTCCTTTTGAAGCATCATTATGAATTCCTTCTTATCAAAGTCAAGAGATTCATAAAATTCATTGATGTCCAAAGAGTACCTGTTTAATCTAACCAGCACATTAGATTGAGATTTAGGAGAAATCCAAACCTGCTTTCTGACAGCCTTCTTAACAGATTCAATGACTGCCTGTCCAATCAGTTCACCTAACTTTGAATGCTTTCCTGCATTGGTTAAAACATTGTCAGATTCCAAATTAGAGAATATGCATAAACCATCAGTACCTGTTCCTGTAGCATAACCGTTGGAATACTGTGAAGGTATTTTCAAATCATTTAATGCAACTGCCTTTGCTTCCGTTGCAGTAACAGCTGCATCAATCAATGTCTCTTCAGCCAAACGAATATTAGTCAGAATTATGGTATTGATTGTACCAAATTTGCCATATTCTTCATAATAGGATGCAGGGTCTCCCGCCCTTGAAGCGTTTGTTCTGACACCGGCAGTTGTAATTGCAGTGACTTTCAAATTTTTAAATGACATTGTTGAAATGCTTGTATGATTCATTTCAGCAAGAGTGACAAGACCTGTTGATTTTCTGTAATCAATATCTAAAAGTTTACAATGATCAATCAAATATTGCAATAGGTCATGGTCAGTCAGGTAATCAATGTTTTCCTGTGAGAGATGGTGATTGAAAACGCTTTTAAAATTAGATGAAAATCCTCCATTCAACTTAGATGTGGATATTCCATTACGGTCAACACCAAATTTAACAAAAATAGTATCTTTCAAATAGTATACTTCATCGCCAAGCGATGTTTTAAAAATAATTCTATGTTTCATAAAAATAAAAAAAAGAAAAGAAATTAAGAAAATTTCTTTGAATCTACATCATTGGAGGCATTCCTCCGCCCATTGCTGCAGGGTCCATACCCATGTCTTCAGGGCCTTTGGTTGATGCGATTACATCATCGATTCTTAAAATCATTTCAGCTGCTTCAGATGCAGATTGGATAGCTTGTTTTTTGACACGTTTAGGTTCAATTACACCAGCTTCTTTCATATCTGCAACTTCACCGGTAAATACATCTAATCCCATGTAGAAAGAGTCTTCTTGTGCAGCTCTTAAGTCTACTAATGAGTCGATGCTGTCTAAACCAGCATTTTCAGCTAAGGTTTTAGGTACGATTTCTAAAGCTTCTGCAAATGCGTTTACAGCTAATTGTTCTCTTCCAGAAATGGATTCTGCGTAATCTTTGAGTTTTTTAGCCATTGCAATTTCAGGAGCTCCTCCACCAGCAACAACTTTGTCATCTTCTACAGTAGCTGCTACTACACCGATTGCATCTTCGATTGCTCTTACGATTTCATCTACGATGTGTTTGGTACTTCCTCTTACGAATAAGGTTACAGATTTAGCTCCGCTACATTCTTCTACGAAAATCATGTCTTCGCCGGAGATTTTTCTTTCTTCTACAGTACCAGCAATACCTAAATCGTCTTCGGTTAAGTCATCTAAGTTGGTTACGACATTTGCACCGGTTGCTCTGGATAATTTTTCAATGTCAGATTTTTTAACTCTTCTAACTGCTAAAACGCCTGCTTTGGATAAGTAGTGTTGTGCTAAGTCGTCAATACCTTTTTGTGCGAACAATACGTTTGCTCCAGCAGCAACAACTTTGTCAACCATGTCTTTAACCATTTTTTCTTCTTGTTCGATGAAAGCTTGCATTTGAGCAGGGTCAGTAATGGTAATTTCAGCGTCCATTTCGGTTTCTTTTACTTCTAATGGAGCGTTGACTAATGCGATTTTTGCGTCTTTGATTTCAGATGGCATACCTGGGTGTACTCTTTCTTTGTCTACGATTACACCTTCAACTAAGTTGGATTCTTCAACAACAGCGCCGTCTTTTTTCTCAATTTTGATGTTGTCAATGTCAACTTCACCGTTGTCTTCGACTGCTTCAACAGCTTCAACGATTAATTTTGCTAATGGTTCACGTGCAGCTTCAGTTCCTTTACCAGTCATAGCAGTCATAGCTACTTTGAGTAAAATTTCAGAGTCAACATCATCAATTGCAATTTCGTCTAAAATTTCTTGTGCTTTTTCTGCAGCTTTTCTGTAACCCATAGCAATGATTGTTGGGTGAATGTCTGAATCAAGTAAGCTTTCGGATTTTTTCAATAATTCTCCAGCAATGATAACTGCAGTAGTAGTTCCGTCTCCAACTTCATCTTCTTGGGTTTTTGCTACTTCTACGAGCATTTTTGCTGCAGGATGTTCAATATCCATTTCTTTTAAGATTGTTACACCGTCGTTGGTTACTACAATATCTCCTAGTCCGTCGACTAACATTTTGTCCATTCCTTTTGGACCTAAAGTAGTTCTTACAGTTTCAGCTAATACTTTTCCAGCTAAAATGTTATTTCTTTGAGCATCTCTGCCGACAGACCTGTTAGTACCTTCCGGTAAAATAAAAATTGGTTGTCCTTGTGCCATTAATAATCACCTTTTTTTAATTTTATAAATAATTAGATCAGTTTAATTATCAACATGAGAAAATAAGTTATAGTGTTGACTAAACCTTTCTACATAATACATGAGTTTAAGGTTATATAAATACTTTATGGTATAAAGTAAATTGAAGTAAGAAAAAAAATAACCTCCAACAGCATCAAAAAATAAACCACTAATTATGACATATAGCTTTGATTATTTTAACATGACCCATCATAACTATCAAAATACTTACAACAATAATTAATTATTCGTAAGTTAATCATGATAAAATAAAATAATCCTGAAGACATGTATAGGATTAGTTATACAAGAAGCAATTAAGAATATTTTAAAAAAAAAGTAAAAAATCAGGTAGGATTATCTACCTTGTTTTTTCTCTAATCTGAAAGGTGGAGTTACATCCATAGTTTCATAAGCATCTTGTTCTTCCTGAAGCTCATTGAAGAATGTATTGATTTCCTCTAACCTTTTGATCTTATCATTTTTCCTATTCAACTCATTTTGAAGTTTAAGATAATCCTCTTTAGGAATGGTTCGTTCCTTCAAATACCTGAGTTCATTATCTTTTGTAATGATTTCTCCTTCCAATTTAGTTTGAAGGGAAATGTAATCTTCACGAGGAATAGTCTTTTCTTTTAGATATTCAAGCTCAGTATTTGTAGCTGCAAGTTTATTTTCCAACTTATTAATAACTGATATGTGCTCTTCTTTAGGAATTGTTTTTTCTTTAAGATTATTTAATAAAGTATCCAAATTGCTAATTTCAGATTCAAATTGGGATTGTAAATTGTCATAGTCTTGTTTAGGGATAGTATGTTCTTTTAAATTAGCAATTTCAGTATCCATTGCACTGATTTCAGATTCAAATTTGGATTGTAGCAGAGCATATTCCTCTTTAGGGATAGTTTGTTCTTTTAAAAGAGAGAGCTCACTTTCTTTTTTGGAAATTTCAGTATCTTTAAGAGTAAGCTCATTGTTTTTAAGCTCGATTTGCTTTTCAAGTTCCAAAATTTGATTCTGAGATTCAACGTTATTCTCCAACTTGATTACTTTGATTTTATACTCATCAATTGTTCTTGAAAGAGAGTTGATTTGCGCATCCTTTTCAGCAACGCTCCTGAAGGATTCGTTCAATCTTTCATTGACATCAGCCAATTCCTTTTTCTTATACTCCTTCAACTGTTCAGCGAAGTAATCCTTAATTTCATCAAGAGAATTATTGACATAATCCAATTCATAAATCCTGTCCTCTTGATTTTTGATAAGAATATCCTTTTCATCAAGTTGCTTTTTCAAAAGATTAATCTCATCTTCCGCTTTGAATTTAATAACAGAAACTTCTTTTTCTTTTTCTACAATGTCTTTTTCGAGCTCTTTAATCCTCAATGGAGTATTATCATTTGATTTTTCGACTTCTAACTTTGTTAACTCCAATTTAAGCCGATTAAGCTCCAATAGGCAAGACCGAATTAAAGATTGTAGAGTATCTTTTTCAGCATCAATTCCTATTTCCATTCTATCCCTTAGTTAAAATTTTTATCCCAATATCGAATTCAAATTACAACTATTAACGAATTTAAAAATTTCGATATATTGTACAATATAATTCCTTGATATAAAATATTAATTTTATACTATTTAAATTAAACCCTTAAATTAACTTAAAAATAAAATTAAAAACATATAGAAAAAAGAATTAAAAAATAGAAAATATTAAAAAAAATAAATAAAAAAAATTGATAAAATTAGAGTATTTTATCATTTATCAATTCAGCATTCAATATAGAAGCTCCAGCAGCACCACGAATAGTGTTATGACCTACAAGCACATATTTAAAGCTGTTATCAAATACTTGGTCTTTTCTTAATCTGCCAACACTAACAGCCATACCGTTACCTGCATTCCTATCCATTCTTGGTTGTGGCCTGTTTTCTTCCTCTTTTATAATCACAGGATTTTCAGGAGCTGAGAATAAATTAAGTTCTTGTGGCAATCCTTTAAAGTTTGCCATGCTATCTTTAACATCAGCAATGTCAAAGTCATCATCCAATTCTATGAATACTGCTTCGGTATGACCATCAATAACAGCCACCCTATGACATGATGCACTCAATTTGAAATCTGCACGTACAACATCATTTCCGTCATAAGAACCTAACAGGTAAAGGGATTCACTTTCCATCTTTTCCTCTTCCCCACCAATATAAGGAACAAGATTGTCTACAATGGCCATTGATGGAACACCATTGTATCCTGCACCAGATACGGCCTGCATGGTTGATACTCTAACTGAATTAACATTAAAATTATCCACAATAGGTTTTAATGTTAAAGCTAAAGCAATAGTGGAACAGTTAGGATTGGTAACTATGAATCCATCCCAGTCATTTTCCTTTTGCTGAGCATCAATCATATCCAGACAGTCCGGATTGACTTCAGGAATTACCAATGGAATGTTCTTTTTCATCCTGTGTGCACTCGCATTACTTGCAACAACATAATCCTTTGCAAATTCCTTTTCAACTTTTAGCGCAAAATCTGTAGGGAGAGATGAAAATACAATATCCACATCATTGTCCATAGCATCAGGATTAGTTTCTGTAACTATAATGTCCCTGACTGATTCCGGCATTTCATTATCCATATACCATGTAGTTGCATCCTCATACCTTTTTCCTGCGGATCTAGATGAAGCCGCCAAAGCAGTAATTTCAAAATCAGGATGATTGGCAAGCAATTGTATGAACCTTTGACCAACCATTCCAGTTGCACCTAAAACTCCTACATTAACCATAATAATCACCTATTCTAAACCTAAAACATCATTCATACTGCTTACAACACCTTTTTCGGCAGTAGGAACAAATCTGATAGCTCTGATAACACCGGCAATGAACACTTCCCTTGTATGTGCCTGATGTTTAACTTCCAATCTTTCACCGTCACCAACAAACATTACAGTATGGTCACCGACAATGTCTCCACCACGGACTGCATGAATACCGATTTCCTCTTTGGTCCTTTTGCCAACCATTCCATGTCTTCCGTAGATTCCCACTTCTTCAGGATCACGTTCAAGTGCTTCTGCAATCACTTCAAATGCAGTAACTGCAGTTCCGGATGGTGCATCCTGTTTCTGATTGTGGTGAGCTTCGATAATTTCAATATCAAAATCATATAACAATGGGGCTAATTTCTTTAAAGTGTTGAAAAAGACATTAACACCAATAGCCATGTTTGATGAAATAACTGCTGAAACATTATTGTCCTTAATGTTTTTAATGTTTTCATCCATCTGCTCTTCGCTGAATCCAGTTGTACCAACAACAACAGAAACCCCGCATGAAGTAGCTCTTTTGATTGTATCTACAGCTGCATGAGCAATTGTGAAATCAACAAGAACATCAGCGCCGGATGTCTTTAATGCATCCTCAAGATTTTGAGAGCCTGTGATTTTAACACCAATTTCACCGATTCCAGCTTGAACACCCGCATCCTTTCCTTCGAGAGGAGTATTCGGAATTTCAATAGCTGCAACAACTTCCATATCTTCTTGTTCTGAGATTTTTCTAATAATACCGGAGCCCATTCTTCCTGCAGCCCCAGTAACTGCTACTTTAATCATGATAAAACCTTTTTAAATTAAATTAGAATCTTTCAATGCTTTTTTAAGAACTTCCAAGTTTTCTTCTTTCATTTCAACTAACGGCAATCTGAAAGGTCCTGAAGGAAGACCCATGAGATTCATTGCTGTTTTGACAGGTACAGGATTACTTTCGATGAAAAGAGCCCTGATTAATTCAACCATTTCATAATGAAGTTCCATTGCCCTTGTATAGTCATCGTTTAATATGCTGTCAACCATAAGAACCATTCTTCTTGCATCAATGTTAGCTGATGCGCTGATAACACCTGTTCCTCCGACTGCCATTATAGGCAATGTTAAGGAATCCTCACCGGAAAGGATATTGAAATCGTCTTCAATCCCTTCATGCTGGAGTGCCCTGTAAATATCAGATATTTTATCAACACTTCCGCTAGCTTCCTTAATAGCATCAATATTATCGATTTTAGCCAATTCCACAATGGTTTCAACAGACATGTCAACGCCTGTACGGGACGGAACATTATAAGCAATAATTGGCAAGTCCGCCTTTTCAGCAACAAATCGGTAATGTTCAATCAAAGCGTGTTGCTGAGGTTTATTATAGTAAGGAGTGATTAACAATGCAGCATCAGCACCTGCATCAGCAGCATACGCAGTTAAATCAGCAGCTTCATAAGTAGAATTACTGCCTGTTCCTGCAATTGTTTCTACCCTGCCATCAACTTCATCGACCAAAATATCTATTACTTTTTTGTGTTCATCATGGTCAATTGTAGCAGACTCACCTGTGGTTCCTGCTCCAACCAAACCGTTTACGCCCTGGTCTATCAAATAATTTATATTAGACCTGAAACCTTCTTCATCAATATGCTCGTTTTCATCAAATGGAGTTACCATTGCAACATATGTTCCTTCAAATTTCATTCTAAAACCTCTTTAATTAATTCGTATGCTTTTTCACCATCTTTCCAATCTACAAATAGCACAATTGCTGTTTGTGATGAAATAATTTCTACAATATTAATTTCTGATTTTCTTAATGGTTCAGTAATATCAGATATGATACCCGGTTTTTCAATGATATCAGGACTGAAAAATGTAATCATTGCAGTATCTCTTCCCAATGACAATGAACTTAAAACGTCAGTTTCTACAACAAATTGGTGTAATAAATGATATGCCTTGTTTGAATCGGATTTATTTACAAAAGCTGACATTGAGTTCTGAGCTGCGGAAATACCGAAGATATTAATATCCTCTTTAGCAAGACATCCACTTAAACCGGCAAACAATCCGCTTTTTTTAATCATGCCCTCACCAACGACAGCTATAAGAGAAATAGGATTTTTATAAAGTGATACACCTTTTAGCAAATCTCCTTCATAGGGACCAACGATACGAGTACCTTTGGAAGTTAAATCCCCATGAGCGAAATTTATAATTTTGGCATTGATTAGAGGATCTTTATAGGTCAATGCATGAGGATGGAGAACCTGCGCTCCATGAGTGGCCAAATCCCTCATTTCCTCAACTGAAATTTCATCCAATAATTTGGCGTCCTCTATCTTATTCGGATCAGTTGACATGACACCATCCACATCAGTGACGATAATTACTTCATTAGCTTCCAAACAATGTCCTATCAAAAATGCTGAAACATCACTTCCCCCTCTTCCAAGTGTGGTAATTTCACCTAGAGGACCTTTTCCTAAAAATCCACAGATTACAGGTATGATGCCCTGATTAAGTAAGGTTTTGATTCCTTCCATTTTAATTTCAGTGGATTTAAAATCGATTTTAGCCTCTAAAGAGTTAGAATCAGTAATGACCGGCCATAATTCATGATAAGGATCAATATATTCAGACTTGACACCTAATGACTCAATAGCTGCGGAAAATAACCTTACACTGGTCAATTCACCCATTGCCACAATTCCTGCTCTTTGCTTATCAGTTAATCCTGCGCCAACAGCATCATCAGACAATCCAATAAGCTCATCGGTAGATTTATTTACTGCAGAAACTACAACGACAATTTGATTACCTTTCATATATTCATTAACAACAGACTGGGCTGCTTTCTTAATTCTGGAACCGTCACCAACCGAGGTTCCTCCAAATTTTGCTACTAATAAATCCATAAGTTCACCTATTTCATTAGAAGTTCATTGAAATTTTGTTAAAATATCCAATAAATAAACTATTCATATATATTTCTATATAACCATATTAATAAACTTTATACTTAAACAAAACGAAAAAATATCAAAAAATTAAACTAAATTTCAAAAAAGTATAGTCAATATTATACAAATAATTGGACAATCTGTTAAAAAATAGAACATTAAAAAAAAGATTAAATAAAAAAAAGAGTAAGAAATATGAAAAAAGCTTATTCTTGAGTTTGTTCTAATCTCACAAGCCTTGTTACATATCCAGCAATTTTATTTCTTAAATGTTTAGTACTTACAGTAGAGTATTCTTGTACTAATTTTTTGTTTTCTTCAAAATCAGTAGTGAAAACACCTTTGTGAGTTTCAATAAGTTCTTTTGCTAAACGTTTAACAAATGAAGTTCTAATATTAGTTTTACTTAAAGTGGTCAGCATATCAATGATTTGATCAATAATATCCGCATCAAGATTTTTTTCTTCAGAGGCTTTCTTAATTTTTTTATGTATTGCATCTTCCCTAGACTTATCATAAATTGGAATACCCAAATAATCCTTTGCAAGAACAATATCTGCAGCAAGAGAAGTTCTCTGAGAGATCAAATCCAATAATTCATTATCAATTTCATCAATGCGATTTCTAGACTTTTTAAGAAGTTCTTCAGCTTCTTCTTTATTTTTAAACGATTTTATCTCATAATCTTCAGCCAAAAAATCACCATTTTTGATAATAATGATAATAATATAATTTATTATTATCATAGTATTTAAACTATATGTTTAATACTCATATTATCGAACTGTATCTTAAAAACTGATACATCATTTTATAAGATAGTGCTGCATTTTCATGTGAAACTGTATTGACGTTGCTTATAACCTCACAAAGTACTGATGGAACACCCCTATAATTGGCCCAATCGACCAATGTCCAAAGGTGAATGCCTCCAGGATAATGGAATCTCTTGTGTACACCGCATGATTTTGCCAAATAATTTGTAAGCTTTTCGCACTTTTTCGTATGGTCAAAACCTAAAACAATATTCAGGCCAGGATCTCCCGGACTTTCAGTGCTGTGGAAATCACCATAATAATCACATTTCAATTTAACAATCAGATTAACAATCCTATTTGAAACTGTTCCTCCCACATCGGCTACCCTATTGAAATCAAATTCAGTCAATCTTAGCTGATGGTAAGCGGCCTTTATATTAACAAAAGGAATGACATAAACCGTTCCTTTAATCGGCTTTACAGACAGATATTTAATCAATTTCATCACTGCAACTTGAGGAGGAATCTCATTTCCATGAACTCCTGCAGTAATGAAAACTGATTTGCCCTTTCCTCCTTTAAAAACCAGCAAAGGCAAACCGTGTTTGGTTGCTGCAACCGCTTTTTTAACCCAATAATTATTAGGCATGTTTTTTCTAATTAATGGAATTTTAATGTGATCTCCAGTAATGCCCCATTTTAAAATTTTCAATGAAATTCTATTCTTGACAATGTAAAAATTCTTGCCATGAATCCCCTTGACATGATAGCGTATCACATGCTTTCCTGAATTATGATTCAATTTCAATGTGGCAATACCTTTATTATTGGTGTATCTTCGAAAAGCTTTTTTATCTACTCTAAATTTCACCAATGTTCTTTTCATTGCCTTTCCATAATTATCAACAACCCTCAGCTTATAATTAACCCTTTTGCCATAGACAGTCTTGATATTTTTGGATGATGTTCTTGATTTGAACAATTTGATTGTGCGTTTGGTTGAAGAATCATCACAAATTACCTTAATTTTATAATTTCCAGGTTTAGAATGGATTTTCAGGGATGCAAAACCCTTTTTATTAGTGAATTTATTGTATGTTTTACCTTTAAATTTAAATTTAACCTTCTTATTGAAAACCGGATGCCCTTTAGTGTCTACAATTTGAACCTTGTAAACCGGCTTGTATTTATAGTATGCTACGAGATTTTTGGATTTGATGAGGATTTCCTGTGAAACTGTTGAATTACTTTCATTATCGTTGTCTGAAATATTATTCCCAACATTGAAATCATCTGACGGAACATATTCCTCAGAGGAAACATTTTCCAATGGATAATCGTTTTCAAAGTTGTTATCTGCACAAATTAATCCGTCATCAGTTATATTTTCAGATGCGGAAACGGCAGAGACTGATAGGAACAATATTATAATCGAAAAAATTAATGCTTTTTTCATAGTTTAATACAACCCCTATTATCTACATTTGTTTTAAAAACTTCACCTTCATACCTGCCCCATGATTGAGCAACATCATCAATTGTTTCATTACTAACAACAGCTACAAATGATGAACCGGTTCCCGACAGTCCAGAAGCAATTGCACCTGCCTCCAGTGCATCAATTGCAATTGATGAATCGAATCCCAAAGTTGCGGAATAAATCAGCCCGTTTAAATTAAGAGCCTTAAAGTAATCTCCCTGTTTTGCGAAATTAAATGCTGTTTCAACTAATGGTGCCAATAATTTCATCCTTTCGGGATTTGAATCTCCAGATTTTGAATAGAAATTAGGCATATAAACCAAAATAGGATAATCGTCCATTTTTTCTTTTACTATAAACTCCCTATTCCTATTGTCAGTTACAACAACACCTCCAAAATAAGATGCTGTTGCATCATCAAATGACCCTGTAATTGTAACTCCAGCATCAAGGGATGCATCAATAGCCATATTTATAATCTCCAAATCTGTAAGTGGTTTAAAATCAAATTCTTCGCAGATTATTGAAGAAGTAGCTTTGACAATTACGTTTGATGAAGCGCTACTGCTTGAAAGACCAGATGCCATCGGAAGACTTGATTTAGTTTTTAAACTAATTCCAAAATCATCCTTATCAATGCCATAATAGTCAAACACCTTTTCGGCGCACAGTTCCATTAAATAGTTATCAGCACCAACATCATTTGAACATTCGATAGAATCAGATGAAGTTTTTGCTTCGCATACAATATCCAATCCAATACCGAATGCAGAACCGAAACCTGTTGCTATTGCATTGATTATGGTTGCTGAACCCGGTGACCTAAAAGTTGCTTTCATAATTAAACCTCATCATATGGAATAGTTACAGTGGAAAAGTCCATTGCCCTATCTCTTGCATTCAACGACAACATATACCTAAAATCATCGTCCCCAATTACCTTATCGATAGCCATAGCAATTGAAGATATTTTATTCGGATTGACAAGCAAACCGACATGCTTTGTTATGATTTCAGTGATTCCTCCAACATCACTACCAATAACAGGTTTGCCACATGCCAACGCTTCGATTAAAACCAATCCGAAGCTTTCAGAGTAAGAAGGTAAAATTAAAACATCACAGCTAGGTATGATGTTTTCAACATCATCCCGAGATCCTGTGAAGATCACATCACGTATATTTTCCTCTTTAACTTTCTTTTTGAGTTTTTTGAATAGCGGACCGTCACCTACAACAACCAAATAATAATCTGTGCTTGAAATCTTTTTAGCTTCCAGAAGGGAATCAACATTTTTTCTTTTGATTAGATTGCCTACAAAAAGAACAATTGGCTTGTCGTACAGCTGATATTCCCTTTTAAAATAATCATTTCTCCCATCTGAAAACTTATTAATATCAACAGAGTTCCATGACAATCTGGTCTTATCTGAAATGCCTTTAACTCCAGTAGCAATAATTTCATGCCGTAACGCATTACTAACTGCCAAAACTACATCCGCACCTTTCAAAACCTTTTTTATGGTTGACCTCATTAATGGCTGTTTCTTATATACTTCAAACATGTCTGAACCGTGTGCGGTTATATAAGTCTTTATTCCATACTCCCTGCCAACCTCAACAGCAGCCGCACCGGCGGGAAACAGATAGTGCCCATGAATAATATCAATATCCTCCATCTCAACAAGATTTTTCAATGCTTTTTTTGCATTCATCTTGAACATCAAACCCCTAACACCAGGAATATTAAGCCCTTTAGTACCTATAACATGTATTCCATCGATATCTTTAATATCCTTATGGGGATAAGTGATTACATAAACTTCATGTCCTTGGCGGACAAGTTCCTTTGATAATGTATGAATATGAACACCAACACCACCAACATGAGGTGGAAACTGACCAACCATAGCTATTTTCATAAAAATTAACTCCTTTATTAATATTATATTTTAAAATTGTTGCATAAATAATATTCTAATTAAAATAGTACCAAAAAAGAAACTAACATATAATACCATTTAATTAAATTTACTCAAGATACTTAAATTCTTTAAAAAAAAGGTGTACATCATGAAAGCAACTGAACTACTTGAAGAGATTAGAGAACAACTGAAAGATTATCCTATTGAATATCTCAGAAATAAAGTTACAGATGACCGATACAAGGATCCTCTAACAAAAAAACTTGCCAAATACAATTCAGAAACCTGGGACGAAATTTTTGCCCTGAATATTTCTGAAGACTACGAAATTAAAGATGTGGTTATCGAAAATATCAAAAACGACATAGATTTTTATTTTGAAACATATGCTGGAGGAGATGAAGAAACAAGGGAATTTACAAAATACATCTCCCTCTATTTGGCATTGATAGCTAAAAGGCCTTTGCATCCTGTTGGAGATAATCCAACAAAAGATCAGGTCTTTTTAGAAAATGGAGAATATAAATGCAAAACCCGAATCATAAGTATCAAAGATGAAAATTCATTGTGCCGTTATTGTGTCTGTAAAAATGCAGGCTATTCATTTGGATTCTGAATTAAAAATTTAATGGAGTTTAATTATGTCGGATGAATATTTGGAGATGTGTGCTGATTTTTCAAATCTCATAGCAAATGATGAAAGCATATCGGGAAATTCACTTTTTGAAATATTGAAAAAATATTCATCAAACATTTCCGTATTTGACATGATGGCATTCAGTTCCCAAGTGATTGAAGAAAACAAATATGTTCAGGAAAATTATAGGGAAGATAGCCAAAAATCATATATAGAGTCTTTTTTATACCGGGTAAAAGACATTCCCCAAGATACATCAGATTACAGCAAAAACATTGACAGACAATCATTAGATAATGCAATCACCACTTTAAAAGTAAACCATGCCGGCGAGACATCAAAAAGCAAAAACCTGCTGATTTTTTATATTGCTTCACTATACGCCACATTTCTTTTAGAAGAGCCAATTCACCCTGTTGGAACCCCATTTCCAGGATCCCTAAAAGTTGAACAAAAAAACGGAACATTCTATTGTCCTGTAAGGGATGCAAATATCGACACCCCAAATGCCGTATGCAACATCTGCCTTGCCGAGCAATTAGAGTTCTAATTGATGAATTTCATATTATCGTTTAGATAATTGCCTTCCATATCAACCAATACAACATTCAAATCCAAATCAAAACGTTGCATACACCTTTCACGAATAGCTGATGCAATACTGTTGCAAACTTCTAAAGACATGTCAATTTCATCCAGGATAGACATCATGTCATCAGTTGTTTTGGAATCAAACAGCATCTGAAGATGTTTTTTATCTACACCACAAAGGGCTGCATGAGTAACCATTATTTCACGCCGGCCGTCAGCCACTGCGTGTTTTGTATCGAATATTCCCCCAGCAACTTTTATTAATTTGCCAATATGGCCGAAGTAAGTGAATTTGACAATTCCCCTTTTGGCCGCCTCTTCAAACATGAAACCTACAAAATTACCCGTTTGAACAACTTGTTCTTTTGTGATATCTAAATTACTCAAAGCCAGCTTTTCACCAATGTTTCCGGGAACAAAAACAAGATTTTCAACATTTGATGCCAAAGCCACATCCAATTGGGTGACAATGGAATTTTTATATGCTTCACTGGACATTGACCTTGCAATGCCTGTTGTTCCAAGAACTGATATTCCACCAACAATCCCCAACTTGGGATTCATGGTCTTTTTAGCTATTTTTTCACCCTCTGGAATGGAAATAGTAACTTTAGCAACTTTATCCTTAGGAACTTTATCTTTTAAATTATTAACAATCATTTTACGAGGAACAGGATTGATTGCATAATCGCCAACAGGAATTTGAAGACCAGGTTTTGTAATTATGCCTACACCTTCACCGCCGGTTATAATGACTTCATCGGAATCATCGTTTCTGTCCAAAAGTTCCACAGTAGCAACAATAGCCAAATCTACAGTGACATCAGGATCATTGTACGGATTTTTATGAGCTACAGCATAAGCTTTAAAAGAAGATACTCGTTTGCACTCATCAATAATGATATCTAATGTTTTTTTAGGAGTTTCGACTTTAACGCAAGCAATTTCT
The DNA here is from genome assembly GCF_902801725.1 of uncultured Methanobrevibacter sp. Classification (GTDB taxonomy): domain Archaea; phylum Methanobacteriota; class Methanobacteria; order Methanobacteriales; family Methanobacteriaceae; genus Methanocatella. The sequence goes on from NZ_CADCJB010000017.1 coordinate 42,601, forward strand.
TCAGATTCCAAAAGCACATCCAATGCCGCTAAAGAACAAGCAGTAGCTACAGTACCTGTTGTAACTCCAGTATAATTATCATTAGTCATTTTATAAAAAAAAGAATAAAAAAAGAGCGAATCTATAAAGATTCGAGTTTTTCTATAAGTTCATCCTCAGTTGGAGCACCTACAAAAGCGACTTCACCATCTATAACAATAGTAGGTACTGCCATGATTTGATAACCAATAGCTTTTTGTCTGTTTTCTTCATTTTCATCTATTTTTAGAACTTCAACATCAATGGCATCGCCCAATTTATCTTTAGCGACTTGAGCAGCATCAATAGCTGCAGGGCAATGAGGACATGAATTTGTTGAAAATACTTCTACTTTAATTGCCATTATTTTAATCTCCTTTAATTTAAGTTTTATTTAAACCTAATTTATAATTAGTTATATATAACTGTTACCACCCATATTACTTTTCAAATGCTCTACAAATATTTATTTATTAATAAGAAAATAAAATTTAATTGATTAAAATGGAAAACTTACCAACTGATATAAAAAAAATAATTAACAGCGCATATCCATACATTGAAGAGTTCAATCCTGCCCAAAAGGCAGTAATCGAATCAGGATATCTGGATGACAAATCAAACTACATCATCTGCATTCCAACAGCAAGCGGAAAGACAGTTTTAGGAGTGCTTCCCGCACTTAAAACAATACTTGCAGGTGGAAAAGCAGTTTATGCCGCACCTCTCCTATCAATACAAAATGAAAAAGTAAAAGAATTCAAAGCCTTTGAGGAACACGGCATCAATGTAGGCAAACATCCGTCCAGCGCAGATTTATCAGTTATGGTTTTTGAGTCATTCGATGCGCTTACAAGATTTTCATGGGATGCGCTTCGAGATGTGGATACACTAATTATCGATGAATTCCACATGATTGGAGAATTTTCAAGAGGACCAACCCTTGAAGCTGCAATAACAAGAGCAAAAATAATTAATCCTTCCATGAGAATAATTGCGTTATCTGCAACCTTGAGGAACATAGAGGAGATTGAAGGCTGGCTTGAAGGAAAATGCGTTGAGCATGACTACAGGCCGGTTCCGCTGCACAAGGAAGTGCTTGATGCTGAAATGTTCAACACAAAAAATAAGAATGACGTTGTCGTCAAGGTAATTGAAAAGGCGATTGACGATAAGTCACAAGCATTGGCTTTTGTCTCAACAAGGAGATTTACCGAAAGTCTGGCAACATACGTTTCTGGAAAAATAAACAAGAAAATCAACAAGGTGCAGAGGGAAAAATTCAAAGAGGTTTCCGAAAAGCTTCTCGAAGTTCCCAAAAAGAAAGGATCACTTCCAACAAGCACCTGCCTCAAACTGGCGGAAGTTGCTGAAAAGGGCGTTGCATTTCACCATGCAGGACTTTTCAATGAACAGAAGGAAATTATTGAAGATGAATTCAGAAATGGAAACATACTCATGATTACAGCAACTCCAAGCTTAATGTATGGAGTCAATCTACCGTCAAAATCAGTTGTTATAAGGGACCACACCCGCTGGACAAGTAACGGCCCACAATCAATTCCTGTTTTCGATTATGAGCAAATGTCCGGAAGGGCGGGAAGGCCACAATACGATGACGTAGGATATTCCTACCTCATTGCAAAAACAATGGATGAAGCAATGAACCTTGAGGCGTTCTACATTGAAGGAGACATTGAACTGACAAATTCAAAATTGGTCGACAATAAGGACGCAATCTACAGGCAGATTATTGCACAGATTGCCTCATCACTTTCAAAAAATCTGGATGACCTAACAGATTTCTTCGGAAAGACACTTTACGGATATCAGATGAATAACAATCCGTCAATGTCATTTTTTGCCGAAGAAAGCCTGAAATATGAACTTGAAACAGCATTGAACTTTTTGCTTAAAAACGGAATAATTAGAGCAACACCAGAAGGCCTTAATACAACAGAATTCGGTAACCTGATAGCCCGGTCAAATTATACTGTTGAAACAGCAGTGAAAATCAAGGAATATCTAAACGGCATGAACGAATTCAACCCAGATGAATTCATATATGCCTTGTCCGAAACCCCTGATTTGCCATTGATTACATTTAAAGGAAGAAAATCAAAAGATCCTGTCCAGGAAAAACTGTCTGAATCAGGACTATTTGCTGTGGATATCGGAAATCCTGAGGCAACAACTGTTTCACTGATTGAATGGATTAATGAGAGAAGCGAATATGATATAGAAAACAAATACAATGTCTATTCTGCATCTACAAGAAGGTCCGCTTATGAAGCTTCCAGACTTGTGATATTTGCCAAAAAGACATCTGAAGTTTTAGGCGAGTATTCCTACCTGAAAGACTTTGACTTCCTTTCAGCAAGATTATACTATGGAGTTAAAGAGGATATCATCCCATTGGTCGTTGGAGTCAAACGTCTCGGAAGAAAAAGAGCCAGAAATGTGGTTCAAATATTCGGAAACGATTTGACAGACATCTCCGAATCAGAGTTACAAAAAATAGATGGAATAGGTCCAAAATTAGCTTCAAAAATCAAACTGTTTGCAGAAAACAATTAAAAATAAAATAAAAAAAGTTGAGGAGATTAACCTCCTCCTTCAGCAACATTAGAGTCCATTTGCATATTTTCAAAGTCTAATGATTGCTTTTTCAATGCATCAATATCAATCTCATCATCACCATCATCAAAGGATTCTTTCTTTAAATCCTTATCATCAAGCAATTCCACTAATTTTGAGCGATACCATAATTCAGTTTTTTTAATTCTTACCCAATCAATGCCATCTTTAGTTTTTATATCAATAACTTCACCGATAGTTCCAGTATCAACATATCTGACATGATTGCCAAGAGCAATTTCCTTATCTCTTGCATCAAGAACCATACTAAAACCTATAGATTAAATAAATTTATTCATCTTCGATTTCAACAGTAGTAGTTTTAACTTCTTCTTCTGCATCTGCTTCTTTAGGAATTTCTTTGTTTAAAATGACATATGCGCCAATAGTTGCAATATCCTCAAAATTGATTTCAAGTTCATCTTTAGAGAAGATATTTTTTTGCAAGGTTAAAACAACAGCACCTATTTTACCGGTTTCAGTGTCAAAATCTACATTGTCAATTTTTCCTACTACGTTTGCATTTTTATCTAATACAGTAGAACCTATAAATTCTTTAATTTTCATAGTATCACCTTTTTATTATAAAATTATATTTGAATATTATATAATAAAACATTAACTATTTAAATGAATCGGATATATAAAATTAACTATTAATTAACAAGGTGTAAAAAAATGGAAAAAGCATGTCGAACAATTATTGACGATATTATAAATGGTAAAATATCCACTCGACGTGAATTAGAAGTCGAAAAAAGACAGCTTTGCCGTGATTTAAAGTTATCACGATTTATGAGTAATGCCGACATTTTGGAATATGCGAAACCTGAAGAAAAGGAAAGAGTTTCTGGAATTCTGAAGAAAAAACCGACCAGAACAATGTCCGGTGTTGCTATTGTTGCAGTAATGTGCCACCCTCACAAATGCCCTCATGGAAGATGCTTTTACTGTCCTGAAAGCGATATTGCACCCCCAAGCTATACTGGTGAAGAGCCTGCAGCATTAAGAGGGAGGATGTACGAATTTCATCCATATATTCAATGTTTCAATAGGTTAAAGCAGCTTAAAAAAATAGGCCATCCAATTGACAAGGTTGAACTGATCATAATGGGAGGAACATTTCCCTCAAGAGATTTATGTTATCAGCAATGGTTCACTTCACAATGCCTTAAGGCAATGACCGATTTCGGATTAATAATTGAAAACAAACCAGACAATTATGATTATAACCTAGACCTTGATGAAATCAGAACATTCGAAAAAGGAATTCTTAAAACATATCCTCCAAACGATTATGTTTTGATTGATGATGTTCAAAGGGCAAATGAGAATTCAAAGGTAAGATGTGTTGGAATGACATTTGAAACACGTCCAGATTACTGTAAAAAGGAACATATCAATAGAATGTTGGATTTTGGAGTTACGCGAGTTGAACTGGGTGTTCAAACATTATCCGACGATTTGTATGTTAAAATTAAAAGAGGGCATACAATAGCTGATGTTATCGAGGCAAATCAACTTTTAAGGGATTCAGCGATAAAAGTAGCTATGCATATGATGCCAGGACTGTTCGTTAACGAAAAGCAGGATTTAAAAATGTTCAAGCAGCTGTTCACTGATGAAAACTTCAAGCCAGACATGCTTAAAATATATCCCTGCCTCGTTACTGAAGGAAGCGAGTTGTATGATCTATGGCAAAACGGAGGTTATGAACCCTACAGCGATGAAGAGGCCGTCGAGCTGATTGTCAAAATAAAGCAGATTCTTCCAAAGTGGGTTAGGACAATGCGCATTCAAAGAGACATACCATCAACATTAATTGAAGCAGGCGTTAAAAAGTCCAACCTTGGAGAACTCGTTTACAATAGGCTGGAAGAGGAAAACATCAACTGCCAATGCATAAGATGCCGTGAAATTGGCCACAAGAAGACATCACAAGAATACACTTTGGATGATTTCGAAATGTTTAAGGAAACATATACCGCATGCAACGGTGAAGAAAACTTCTTATCCATTGAAGATGTGAATGAAGAAAGTATTGCCGGATTTTTAAGGTTGCGCTTCCCATCCAAAAATCATTTCCGAGGAGAAATCAGCGACAAAACAGCTCTTGTGCGTGAACTGCATGTTTATGGAAATATGATAAAAATTGGCGGTAAAAATCCTAAAATAGGTCAGCATACTGGATTTGGTGAAAAACTTCTAAAAGAAGCTGAAAATCTCTCCATTGAAAATGGGAAAGATGAGATAGCTATCATTAGTGGAATAGGTTCCAGAAATTATTACCGCAAATTCGGATACGAAAGAGTCGGACCATACATGGTCAAAAAATTAATATGAAAATATTTAAATAGTTCATTCGTATATATACTAACTAATTATGTGAGAGTGATTATCATGTACAATATAAAAAATTCAAAAGAATTAGCAGGATATATCAATTATTCTAATTTAAATAATATCATCTCAGAAGATGAAATGAAAGAATTTCTTGAAAAAGCAAAGGAATTAAACTTTAATTCAGTCATCGTTTCACCAACATATGTCACATTAGCAAAGGAAATTTTAGCTGGCAGTGACATTAAAATTGGAAGCGTTGTTGGATTCCCTCTAGGTTTTGAAGATAGCGAAAGCAAATTGGCAGAAACAAAAACCTTGATTGATAAAGGCATAGACGAACTGGAAGTCGTAATCAATTTAAGCCATTTGAAAGATAAGAAATATGGCCTGATTGGAAAAGAAATTGAAGCGATAAAAGAAGCTATGGGAGACAAAATTTTAAAAGTCAACATTGAAGTCAAAGCACTTGACGATGCTGAAAAATCTGCAATTGTCCAGGTTGCTGAAAAAGCTGGAGCAGACTTTGTAAAAACCGCAACAGGATTTGTAAGCCCATGTCACATTTACGAGATTGTAAACGACATCAACATCATCCAAAAATATGCTCCAAAAATTAAGATTGATATTTATGGCGGTATAGACAGCTACAAAATAGCCAACCAAGTTTTAACTGCTGGAGCAGATAAGATTACAAGCAATTACGGTTACGAAATTGTAAAACAATATAAAGAATTAAGAGAAAACACACAAGTAAAACCAAAACCTATTACCTTATAAACACGACCAAAAACCATCACCAAAAATACTATTTTTAAAAATTTATCGATAAAATAATCAGGATAATAAAAAAACTAAAAAAAAGAGTTAAAAGGATGCCATGGGCCGGACTTGAACCAGCGACATCTAGATCTTCAGTCTAGCGTTCTCCCATCTGAACTACCATGGCATATGGACCGAACGAGATTCGAACTCGTGATCTCCTCCACGTCAAAGAGGAATCATACCCCTAGACCACCGGTCCTATACAACATACAATAATTTATCAAAAGTAATATATAAATCTTACTAAAATAAAGACCGGACTATAAAAATAATTTAAAAATAAAAAAAATTGACCAAGAAAAATGGCCAATAGATTTTATTATATAAAGCTTTTTTTGAAAATAATCAATTAACGAATCTATTTGATTGCTAATTTGATATCTTCAGCTTTTACAGTTTTTCTACCAGCGTGGCGTGCGAAATTTACAGCTTTTTGTGCGATTTCGTCACCTTTTTCTTCTAATGCTTCAGCTAATGCAATTTTTGCATCATCACTAATTCTTTGTGCGCCAGCATTTTTTAAGACACAATAGTATATAAAGGTATCGGTAAAAATGAATATTCTACCCCCATATTTTAGTAGTGCCCCTATCGTAAAATACTTTTGAAAACTAGAAAAAAATATAGATATTAATAATAATTAAAGGATAGAAACTGGGCGTAAATATGAAAATAAGAATAATTAAATATAAAAAAAATTATTATTGAGCTAATTCGCTTTTAAGATAAGTTGCAGTTGCTTCAGTTATCTTTACTTCAACAAAAGTTCCTAACTCAACATCATCAACAATAACTGGAATATATGAATTAGTTTTTGCAATGAATCCACCTTTAGAACCTTTTTCAACAACCAATACTTCCTGATAAGATCCTACCAATTCACGGTTTTCTTCTTCAGTTATTTTTGATTTTATTTCAGATAAAAATTTGGAACGTTCCTTCATGATGTGACGGGGAATTTCCTTAAGTGAAGATGATGCCGCACCTTTCCTGTGCTGGTATTTTGACAAATGAATCAAACTTGGCTTCACATTCTCCAGAAGTTCAACAGTCAAATTGAAATCCTCATCAGTTTCAGTCGGATATCCTACAATGACATCCACAGCCAAAGTCAAATCAGGAATTTCACTTTTGAATCTAGACACGATATCCAGATACTGATCGATAGTGTGACCCCTTCTCATTTCAGATAAAACCTTATCACTGCCAGACTGTATCGGCAAATGTATAAAATCATATACCTTCGGATGTTTCATTGCATCGATTATTTCATCAACTTCACCCATAATGTTTTTAGGGTGCATCATTCCAACACGAACACGAAAATCTCCATCCAAATTAGCCACTTCTTTGATTAAATCAGATAGTTTTTCACCACTGTCCCTTCCGAAAGCTGCAGTGTCCTGGGCAGTGAGCTGAATTTCACATGCACCATTTGCAATGGCTTCCTTTGCTTCATCAACAATATCACTAATAGGATAACTGTTCAACGGTCCTCTGGCAAAACGAGTGCAACAGAATGCGCATGCACCCAAACAGCCTTCACAAATTTGTATGATATGAATTAGACTATCATCAGTAAGTTTAGGAACTCCAACTTTGCTTTCTTTTGTAAAACCTGTTTCACGAATAACCTCACCACAATATGCGCCGCTGACAACCTCGGCAGATTTATTCAACTGGTGCGGTCCAATCCATGAACAGTTCGGTCCGATCTTATCCAACTTTTCAGGGTCTATTTCAACCATACATCCGCTGACGATAATCTTCTTGTCGGGATAATCCTCCTGAAGTTTTTGAATTTTGTAAACGACCTTATTTTCAGTAGGCAACTTAACATAACATGTGTTTACAATAATGACATCAGCCTGTTGGATAGAATCAACTATCTCTATCTCATTTTCTACAAGAACTCCAGCCATAATTTGTGCATCAGCCTTATTGAATGTACATCCGTAAGAATCAATATATACTTTCATGCTTTATTCTCTAATAGTCTTTTTGACAATGTCTTTTGTTAAGTCATAGTCGTAATTGTTGAATTTGACAGGTTTTGAGTAAACCCTCTTAATTATTCCGGCTTTTGCAAAACCGGAAGTGAGTTTTCTTTCCTGAGTTTTAATAACATGGACCTTTACGATGTGTTTTTCAATTTTAACAATATCTCCAGGAGCTATTTCAAAATCCCTGTCCAAGTCAAGTTTATATGAATCCACATCCCCATGCAAATCTACGGAAAATCCGATACGTGCAGGAATTTCAACAGAAGATGCCCAAATAGTACTTACATCTTCAATTATAGATTTATTGACCCTTTTATCGTTTACTTCAATGCTGGTCACTTCAACCTGACCCAAATCTGAAAGTAAAGTGTCTCCAACTTTCAGTTCATCACTTGGAGATAAGTCAATAGTAGTCTTATGAGATTTATCCTGTTCTGAAATAATTAATCTGTATGGTTTTGGTTTTTTAGCTGAAAACATGTCCTTAAAAACATGTCCACATTCTTCACATTTTAATAAATATTCTTCCATAATCTTTTTCTTGGATGATATCTGCTTTGATTTTAATATTACGACATCATCTGAACCACAAATAGGGCAATCCATCTTTATGCCTCCTAATAAAATAAATTATTCTTTATCATTCAAATAATGGTTAACTAGACCATCATCTTCTAAAATTTCCAACATGAACTCCTTGAATGGTTCAAATGTAGCTGATTTCCCACTGGTTTCATTAACCAATGTTCCTTTTGACAGGTCAATGCTGATAATGTCGCCATCATTTGCCTCAATATCTGAAACGATTACAGGCAAGCCAATGTTAATTGCATTTCTATAAAATATTCTTGCAAATGATTTGGCTACAATTGCATCTACTCCTGCCGTTTTGATAGCTACAGGAGCCTGTTCTCTTGATGAACCACAACCAAAGTTTTCATCGGCAACAATGATATCCCCTTTTTTTACATTTTCAGTAAAATCTGGCCTTTCTCCTTCCAAGACATGGTCTGCCAAATCCTGAGGGTTGAATGTTCTCAAATACCTGCCGGGGATGATTACATCAGTATCAATATTTTCCCCAAAAGTCCATGTTTTTCCTTTAATAATGTCCATTATTATCACAATAAAAAATTAATCAATAAAAAAATGAAAGTATTTGGAATTTGCCAAATACTAAATAAGTTAGGTGATTTTTGTTTGAGTTTTTATTTCTTTTGTCTTAAAGGTTGAGCGAATTTTTGCTCCACGCTTTCACGGTACAATGAATTCATAGTACAGAACGGGATGATTCTGCCATCCGGAGTTGCATAATGGATAACACATTTTTTAACCCTGTCCCGGTCGAAGTTGAACGGATCCATGAAATGCATACATGAAATAAGCATTGCATCTTTGGAGAAGTTACCTAAAGCATCATAATCTCCCCTGGCAAATACATTAATCAATGTCCTAGTAATATCCAGTTCTTCAGGAGATTTGCTGGTGTGAACCATTTTAGGAAGGTTTCCAGTTAAACCGGCTAAAACCCTTTTGCGGGACCCGAATTTTCCTTCCTTAAGTTTTATATTATACTCTTTCAATTTGTTGAATAAGTCATCCACATCAATAAAGTCAGTAATCGGGATTAATTTATCCTTGCCCGGACCATCTGTTTTTTCTCTAAACACATATGTTGCAATTCCACAGTGTTCATGACAGTTCAATGTAACTTTAGCAGTATCCTCTTCATCCAATAATGATATGAACTCTGCAATCGGCTCAACAGAGGATGGTGGATAAAATGAACTGGTCGGAACTTGACCGTCAGTTACTTCATCAATTAAATTAACAAAATCTGAGATTGTAATTCTTTGCTCTTCCACATGGTCTGCCGGAGTCCTTCCTGCAAATGAAACAGGCTGGAAGTTAACACCGTAAATATTTTCACTATGGTCAAAGGCAAACTTGATAATTTCACCAACCTGATGGTCATTGACTCCCTTAACCAATGTAGGTACAAGAACAATACCTAAACCCACTTTCCTACAGTTTTCAATGGCTTCAAGTTTGAATGGAAGTAGATCTCTACCCCTATTATTAATATAAGGTTCTGGAGTTACGCCATCAAAAGCAAGGTAAACAGTATTTAATCCTGCTTCTTTCAATTCTTTTGCCAAACTTTCCTTTTTAGCCAATCTTATACCATTAGTTGCAATTTGTACGTGAGTAAAACCTTCTTCTTTTGCCATTTTAACAAGTTCAACTATATCTTTTCTTACGGTCGGTTCTCCTCCGGCATATTGAATAGCCGGACATGGATGAGGTTTTAGGCTTCTCAAGTTTCTAAGCATCGCTCTGATTTCCTCTTGAGAAGGTTCATATTTATAACCTGCAACAGCCGCATTGGCAAAACAAACAGGACATCTTAAATTACACCTGTTGGTTACATCAATCAAACCTAGAACTGTAGAAGTTTCATGTTTGGAACATAAACCACAGTTGCTAGGACAACTTGCCACATCTTCAACAGAAGGATTTTCTATATGGGAAATTGAAGGAACATATTCCCTAACTTTGTCATATAATTCCTTATCGCTCCAATATGTGTTAATAAATTCCCCATGCTCATCGCAAGTTTTTTTGATTAAGACTTTGCCGTCTTCATCATAGACCTCAGCATCCAATGATTTACCACACTCAGGACATAAACTTTTTGTATCTTTAATTTTCAAAAAAATCACCCTCACTAACAATATAAATTATTAGTAAAACACTTACATAATATACTATATTTAAATCAATATTATATTTATACTTAATTGGAAATTTTAGTAAGGCATTGCAGATGCACCCTCTCTTTTAAAGTGAATATTATTATTTATCCATTATACTATAGAAAACCAATTTACACTGCTAATTTAAAATTTTTTAAAACCAAACTTGAATATAAACCGACATAAACAATATTCATAATTATCCGAATTACTAAATTAAAAAAATAGGAATAAGTTAAAATACTTTACATTATAGAAATAACATTATCTCAAAGTTAATTTATTTTGCCAAGGGAAAATATGTTGGACAGTTATTTTAAATTAAAAGAACATGGAACAGATTATAAAACCGAAATAATTGGAGGCATTACCACTTTTCTTGCTATGGCATATATTTTAGGATTAAATCCAACAATGTTATCGGCAACTGGAATGCCTGCAGCAGGAATATTCTTTGCAACTGCCATTTCGGCAGGAATTGCATGTATTGTAATGGGATTGTTATCGGATATCCGGTTGGATTAGCTCCAGGTATGGGAATTAACGCACTATTTACTTATACAATTGTACTTGGGATGAAATACTCCTGGGAAGCCGCACTAGCTGCAATATTCCTATCAAACATGATTTTTTTAATACTTGCCGTTTCAAAAATACGAGAATCTATTATAAATGTCATACCCCTTGATTTAAATATAGGCATTGGTGCTGGAATCGGATTTTATCTTGCATTCATAGGACTTTCAGATTCGGGAATAATAAGATCAGATCCAACAACACTAGTTTCATTAGGAAACTTATTTTCACCGCCAGTATTGCTCGCCCTTATTAGTTTTTTTATCACTTTAATATTATACCTTAGAAAAGTAAAAGCAGCAGTATTCCTTGGAATGATTATCACATCAATCATTGGATTGATTATGGTATCAATGGGATTTGGTGCAGGAAACGAATTAATGCCGGCATTACCTAAACAAGCAATAACTACCACCTTTGATTTAACATTATTTGGCGGATTTACAAGAGGATTTGGAGAATTATTCTCAAATATACCCAATTTAATCATAATATTATTCACCCTTGTGTTAATTAGTTTCTTTGATGCAACAGGAGTATTAATTTCATTAGGCAGAGAATGCGGATTACTTGATGAAGAAGGTAAACCTATAAGAATTAAAAAAGCATTACTTTCCAATGCTTTAGGAGGAATTATAGGTTCAATTTTTGGTACAAGCACAGTTACCACATTTATTGAAAGTGCAACAGGCATTGAAAGTGGAGCAAAAACAGGTTTAACAGCCATTGTAATCGGCATACTGTTTATTCTATCAATTTTCATTTCACCGTTAATCCTGTCCTTATTTAAAATATCTGTTACAACTTCAGCTTTAATAATTGTTGGTATCCTGATTATTACACAATTAAAAGCTATTGACTGGAATGACATGACGGTTACTTCCACCGTATTTATGACAATAATTATGATGATATTGACTTATTCGATTTCTTTAGGCATTGCATGGGGATTCATAATATATACTGTTGGAAAAATTGCTACCGGAAAATTCGAAGAAATCAATGTGGGAGTATGTATACTGGCGATTATATTTGGAATTTACATATTCTTTGGACTTTAACTCACTTATGTGAGTTTAACCATCATTTTTATAATTTAAATAATAATAGCAAAAACAAAATCAGCTGTAACTGACGCAATTACTATGATGAAAAACCAATTTTTAAATCATATAATGTTACAACTTAATTAATATATACTACCTCTAACATATATATACTAAAATAGAATGGAGAAAACTTAATGGAAATAGGCATCTTACTACTGGGTTGTTTGACAACATTATACTTCATACTCCCAGCTTACTTTTCAAACGGAGGAGCACTTGCATTCGGCGGAGGAACACCAGTCGATTTCGGAAAGACAGACAGCAAAGGCATTAGATGGATAGGTGACGGAGTTACTTGGAGAGGCCTTGCTGCAGGAACACTAATCGGAATGCTTACCGGAGCAATCCAAGGATACCTTGCCCCATTTATACTTCCCTCAATAGGACCATACCTCATAACCCCAATAGTGACCGATGTATCCAGCGGAATACTAATAGGATTCCTTCTCGGTTTCGGTGCATTGCTTGGAGATGCACTGGGTAGCTTTTTAAAAAGAAGAATTGGAATTGGCAGAGGAAAGCCTGCACCATTCCTTGATCAGCTTGATTTTATAATAGTTGCATTGATATTGGTTTCCCCAATAGTTAAACTAAACCTGTTATTCGTTGTAACTGCTATCCTATTGACCTTAATTATACATCTGATAGCAAACGGAGGAGCTTACCTGCTCGGAATAAAAGATGTATGGTACTAAAAAAAATAGTTTTTAGAGGCTTATACCTCTATTTCAAATACTTGTTCATCATCACTGCAGTTCCGACAGCCGGCGCAACGACACATTCTTCATCAGTTAAAACATCACCCATGGACTTAACTTTAAGTCCAAGCAATTCAGCAGCTTTCTTATCTAAAATATCTTTGCCCAAACCAGTTGTTACAACCAAATCAATGCCTTGTGTTTCATGAACTTGTTTCAAGCCATCTGCAATCTGTTCAACTTGCTTTTGATGTATGAATCTGCACATTTCAATAACCTCATCCATAGACAGCATTTCCAAATCTGCACAGACAACACGGGCAACTCTTTTTGCACAGTCTATTTTTGATTTTGACTCACCATCAAAAGTGTCGCAGACATAATCATCTTCACTTATCAAATCCAAAAGCATATAAACATCAGCGGTTTGCGCAAACAATTCTGAAGCAACTCTATATTCTTTTCCCTTCAATTCCACCTTGTCCAGGAAACTGGCCAAATTTGTCCTCAATGTTCCTGTATAAACCAGCTCTCCAGTAGCAGACCTGTCAAAATCAGATTTGCCAATAGCACACTCCTTACCTCCTTTGACCGGTATGATGTCAGTTGTTGTGCTTCCTGTATCTATGAATATACAGTCATCTGAAATCAGAGTTGCAATCTGAACTGTAGCAATCCAATTTGCCGCAGCTGCCTTAAGAGGGTCTTTTTCAGTTCCTTCAATTGACATCATCCCCTCGATTCCCACATAAGCGACAGGACAGTCGAAGGTTTCTTCGCATTTTTTAGCCACATCCAGAACACCCTCTTTTTTAGTGTCATATGCATCGACTAGTTCTGCAGTCATTGAAATTCCAACAGCATCTATTTCACTTATCGGACAGATATTTTCAATCAGTTCTACCAGAACTCCTGACAAATCGTCGTTGTTGCTCCACATTGGAAGATATGCAAAATCAACTTCAATGCTTTTGATTTCTTCACCGTCAAAATCGATTACCGCCAAATCAGTGTTTGCTCCACCGATGTCAAAACCAGCTACTTTCATGATTAGATTCTCCTAATTTCCAGATTGTCTCCGGATTTTTTGAATTCCACTTTTCCATCAAGGGAAACATCAATATCATCAATACTTACATTTCCATCAATCAAATCAATTATTGATTTGCCTATATTGAAATTGGCAATTTCCTTAAGTCCGACATAAGGTGTTGTGAATCTTGAATTGATTTCTAAAAGATAGACTGAATAGATATCCTTTTCATCGGCATTGATTAACAGGTCAACACCCACAAATCCTTTCAGGCCATCAATTGATTCAACTGCCTTTGTAGCTATCTCAAATGCCTCATCACGATATTCACTTTCAAAAGGCAACTCTCCACCAAGATATCTTGCCTTATCATCTTTAAGCTCTACGAACTGCTTGTTTAAACTTATTGGAATTGCCTTTTTGCCATCTGAAATCAGGCTGACACTAATATCTGTTCCTTCAACGTATTCCTGAACTATGACTCTGGAACCCGGACGGAATATTTTATCCAAATCCAAAGTTAAATCTTCAATTTTTTCAATTATGACAATATCCTCACAATCCACACCTGTCAAAGGCTTTATAATTAATTTCAACTGTGTTAAAGGATCTTCGGCTTGCCATTTTTCATGTAAATTTTCAATTGCCCTTTTCCAGTATCCTTTAGGGTCTATCTTAAAGCGAAACGTCCTTGGCTGAGGAACTATATTGGAAAGAGCCTCATAGGACAGTGACTTATCCGAAGATTTTAGGCAGGCATCCGCTGAAGAGTTATATATTTCAACATTATTTTTCTCAAGGATTTCAGTGATGTTAAAAAGATTGTTGTCGTTTTCTGCAGATATGAAAATAGCCTTTGTGAAATTTTCTGCATTGTCCTTCAGCCAGTCGACAACATCAACATCTATGAAAATCGGATTGACATTTTCATAGTCCTTAACGGCACCCTCATAAGATTCGTTAATGACCAAATCAATATTAAAATCCTTCAAATCATCTAAAAGTGCAAATATCAGAGCTTCTGCTTCTGAAATTATGCATTTGTCCTTTTCGCCAGAAGCAGTGAAATATTCAAATACCAAAATTGAATCATTATTCTCTTGCATCATAAGTAATCATCATACCTTTTATTTTTAATTCATCTCTTGGGAATATCATTTTTTCGCCGTCAAACACCATGCGTACCAATGCATTTTCAGCGTCTTCAAATTGGCTGACGGTGACATCTTCATCGATTTTTGCCATTTTTCGTGTAAATGAAGACATGATGTCTTCAGGTGCAACGATATTTAAAAGACCATCATTGTAGTACTGCTCTATTGCATCAACTGTCTTTTTGGCAGCATCACCCTCACCGTATGGGTTTTTGGCGCTTCTCATTTTATCGGCAAATTCCTTATCGTTCACAATCCGATCAACATTTTCAAGAATTGCATTTTTATCCGCCCCGACAAGAATATTGCCCCCTGCAGTCACAGTTTCCGGTCTTTCGG
>NZ_CADCJB010000018.1 GCF_902801725.1 uncultured Methanobrevibacter sp.
TCTTGCCAATGAAACACCCTCTATCTATCTTTTTAAACCTGTTCTTTTAGCTGCAATTGAACCAACTTTTCTTCCTGGTGGTGCATGTCTTGAAACAGTAGTTGGACGACCAGGATGTTGTCTGTTACCTCCCCCGTGAGGGTGATCTACAGCGTTCATTGCTACTCCTCTTACAGTCATGAATTTCTTACCTTTAGCTTTGTAAGCATGCCATTTTTTACCAGCTTTAAGGAATGGTTTATCTTTTCTTCCTCCACCAGCTACTACACCAATACTAGCACGGCAGTTAGGATTTAAGTATTTTAATTCACCTGATGGTAATTCAACAACAGTTTGATTAGCATCGTGAGTAACAACATTAGCGTAAGTTCCAGAAGACCTTACAAAACGACCTCCGTCTCCAGGAGTGTTTTCAATATCATAAATAGGAGTTCCTTCAGGAATTTCAGCAAGAGGTAATGTGTTACCGAATTTGATTGGAGCAGAAATACCGCATTCAATTTCATCATCGATTTGGATGCTTTCTGGTGCTAAGATAAATTTCTTTTCACCATTTTCGAATTTTACTTCTGCAATAGGAGCGGTTCTTGCTGGGTCATGTACAATGTCAACAACTTTTCCTTTGATACTTCCTTCTTTTTCTAATGCATCGTAAGATCTGTATCTGATTTTATCTTTAAAACGGTGAGAAGCAACACGGTGTGCAGGAGTTCCTCTACCTCTTCTTTGATGAATTAATCGTTTTCCCATTATAATTCCTCCTTAGAATACTCCTATTCTGACAGCGAGTTCTTCTGCCATTTCTTCTTCAACAAGTCTGATATATGCTACTTTTTCACCTTTTGGAGTGATATGAGTATTGACTTTAGCAACTTTTTCTTCATATAACTCTTCAAAAGCTCTTTTGATTTGACCTTTGTTAGCTTTACGATTAACAACAAAAGTGATTTCATTGTTTAAATCGATTAAGTTCATGGTTTTTTCAGTAACATGAGGTTTAATAATAATTGAGTATGAATCCATAATAATCACCTATTTATCCAAAATTATTGGAATAAACCTCCTAACTTTTCAACAGCTGATTTGGTGTAAACAGTGAGTCTTCCTGGGTGAGTACCTGGTGCTAATAATTCAGCATTTAAGTTTTCAACCACAACAACATCTACACCAGCGTGGTTTCTTGCACCTAAGGAAATACCTTTATCTTCACCAACGACAACAAGAGGTCCTTTTACTTTTTTGTATTTTCTTCCTCTAGTTTTTCCTCTACCAGCTCTGATTCTTTTACCTTCTTTAGCACGGATTACATCATCGTAAACGCCTAAGCTTTCAAAGATTTCACGGGATTGTTTTGCAGTTTTTACAGCTTCCAAATCATCTTCAACAATGATAGGTACTTGTTCTAAATCTGCAACTTTGTGACCTCTGTTTTCAACAATTTCCTTATTGGTAGTTGCTGCAACAGCGGATCTGATTGCGAATCTTCTTTCTTTTACGTTAATTTTTTCATGATGATTTTTTTCAGCTCTAGTAGGATGTGCTTGTCTACCACCAATAGCCATTGGTACGAAAGCTGCTTTTGAACCATTTTTAATCCTTGGTACTCTTGCGGTACCTCTACCTGAACCCCATCCTTTTGCGGAAGTTCTTTTACCTGCCATTGGGTCATTACCCCATGGTTGTACCCTAGCAGATTGTGCAGAAAGTACAGCTCTTTTGATTAAATCTGGTCTGTATACTTCATCAAAAATAGCTGGAAGTTCAATTTCTTCTTTTACTTCCCCATTAATAGAATAAACGTTAACTTTCATGATTATACCCCTTGTTTAGATTTTGTACTTATATAGTTAATTTGAGGTATATCCTCAGCTTTATTATTAGGTCTAATAGGTTGTCTTAAGATTACTAATCTTTTGGAAGGACCTGGTAAGGAACCTTTAACTAAGACATAATCATTTTTGACAAGTCCGTATTTTACAAATCCACCATCTGGGTTGATTTGATCAACAGCAACAGTCCACATAGTTCTTCTTGGTGTCCAAGGACCAATAGAACCAACGTGTCTACCTTTACCTGCTCTTACAGCTTTACCATATTGAATTCTAATTCCCCATCTTTTTACTACACCTTGGAATCCTTTTCCTTTTGTAGTTGCAATTGCATCAACAAATTCTCCTTCATTGAAGATTTCGCTAGCTTTTACTTCATTACCTAATAATTCCAATGCAGTATTTAATTTTTCTTCAGGATTTGCTCCTCCAATTCCACATTCAAATATGTCTGGTTTTTTCTTAGGTACGCTAGTTACTTTTGGATTTGTGTGTACTAAGACTCTAATTTCTTCTGTGTTTTCTAATGCACCTTGTATTTTTGCAATAGCTTCAGATTTATTGTATTCTTTAGGAAGTGAAATCTTCCTTGAAAGTTCTTGATCTAAATTGTCTGCAAGTACTTCGGTGATTACTTTCAAACCACGAGAAGTTTTTTCATAAGCTCTCCGGAGGTACTTCCAATACGGTTACTGGAGTGAAAACTTCCATACCATTAGTTGGAGAGTTTTTATCAGTATCAGTGACTAAAGCGTGAGTCATACCGACTTTATAACCTGCGAGGCCGAGTAATTTTGGTTCATCAATTTGAGGCCAAGATTTTACTCTAGGGGTTTCTTTTGCTGCTCTTTTTCTTGGACTAAAAGCAACAGACCCTTTTCTTGGCTGGTGATGTCTTACCATTTAATTTAACCTCCTAATTATAATTTTTTCCTTTATTTTTTTAAATCAATTTAAATTTTTAATCAAATAGCCAAATGAATAGCTATTCTACAAGTTTGACAAAATCATACGGAGTACAACTTCATCGAAATAATAAATAGCTGTAAAAACAATTACAACTAGATAAATATTAATTTTCAATATATTCCATTGAGTCTAATTCAATTGAAGCACAATAAAGAATATATTCAATGTATAAATCATTCTGTGCCAAGTTTATTTTTAGGTGAGTCCTAAAAACATCAATGTATAAAAAGTTGAGCAAGTTATCTATCAGCGTGTAAAACTAATAAATTTATAAAGAGAATTAAAATCTCATAAAGTTAAATAAAGAAAGTGTAGCGACAACTGCCTCTTCAGTCCTAACAGTTTCAGTTCCCTGATTCGGAATGGTATTTATTTTCAATAAATCCCAATTCCCACTTGAAACATCCTCCTGAATTGAAGAATAAGGGCCACCAAATAAAATAGCAATACTATTACATTCATCTACTTTATGTTTTAATTCATCAAAAATAGAATCAATATAATCTCCATATCTTGTAGTTTCAAGTACAAGATTCGGTTTAATTAATTTTAAGCTATTTTTAAGACTCTTATTAGAGGAGATAACATTATATCCCCAGTAAACGTCATCTGGTTTATCAGGTGTGACTATTACTTCTTTCTTAGCAATTTTAGTAATCTTAAAGTCAAAAATTCTTTTAACTGAAAGTTGCTCTTTACAGAATGCAAGTTTATCCATACCTATATCGACAAAAGTTCCTTTCTTATTTCTTTTAACAGTGAAACCTTGTCTATAATCACCCACGTCTGGCTGACTATTAACAGGATGATGAGGAGTTCTAAGGGGTGGAAGAATACCAACATGCTTAAGTTCTGCTTTTATAGGAAATGCTTGTTTCCTCAAATATTGAGGAGTATTCATATAACTCAAAACTTCAGCAATAAACCTTCCATCATTCTCTCCATCTTCATTTTTAACATTGTCATCATTGTAGATAACAACATTATCTGCTTGAAAAATAGCTAAAGCTCTACCTAAAATCCCCACTTTATAAGTACGAATTTTGAGATCTTTAGACTCAGAAAGAAATGAATTCGGAATAAATATAGATAGCTCATCTTTATACATTAGTATACATTATGTTAACTAAAGTATATAAAGATTACCCTACATTTATATAGCTATCACTAACAGACTTACACATTTACAAAAATATTATATCAATTATAATATCCGTAGCTTCTTTTTATGCTACCAACTTTTTTATACTCAGAGAATATATTAATATAAAATATATACTATCCACTATATAAAGGTATTGTTTTTTGAGTGAAAATTAGAAAAAAATGAGTTTATAACAATATTATAATTTGCCATGATTTTCAGAAAATGGACATGGTTTTACAGAGACATATCTAATTTCAGGCAGCTTTAGAATATTCTGTTCAACCTGAGATGCAATTTCATATCCTTCTTTAACCGTAATGTCCGGGTCAACATGAATATGCATAACAACAATAAGATATGATGCAAAATTATCTATTTTAATATTATGCACATCACATGCATTAGGAGTGTTTTCAACTATGCTTTCAAGTTTTGAAATAATTTCTTTATTTTCAGGAACAAAACCCATAATATGCAAAATATTTTCCTTACCTATAGTATATGCAGTTTTTAAAATCAACAAACCTATAAAAAAACCAATAATAAGATCCAATACTGGAAAACCTATTTTCGCTACAACTACACCAATTAAAATAGTTATTGAAGTATAGATGTCAGTTCTTTGATGTAGCCCGTCAGCCTCAATTGCCGGACTGTTAATCTCCCTTCCAATTTTAATGACATATCTGCTGATAAAGAAGTTTAAAAATATGCCTAAAACAGCCATGACAATCACATAATTATCAGGCACCATAACATGACCCGGATTTACCATCCGTTCATATGCCGAATCCATAATTTCAAAACTGATTAATGTTAAAAATAACACAATAATAAGTCCTGCCAATGCTTCAGCACGCCCATAACCTTCGGGAAATCTTTCATTTGCCGGTTTTTGACTTATCTTAAATCCGATATAGGCCACAACAGAAGTTACAATGTCAGTGAAGGTATGCATTCCTTCAGCAACCAATGCATAACTTCCACCCATCAATCCGACAGTAATGTTTAAAACTGTCAAAACACAATTTGAACCTATTGCAACCATTGAAGCTTTTTTTCCTTCCTTATCACGGTCTTTTTCCATTGAAAATCTCCTTAACAGATTTTATCATCAAATAAAAATATCATATTGAAAAATTATCAAATTTGCAAAATAAATTTTTCATAACCTATATTATAATTTATATTACATATAAATAAATTTTAAAAATTTCAACAATAAGCAATAACTATCTCCAAAAAAATAGTTCCAAAGACTATAATTCTGCCCTTATGACAATGACATTTACATTTTGATTTTCTTTTGTGTGAAAATCATAGATTTTTGGAATTGGAAAGTTATACCTGAAGATATGGGAAATATCCAGATTATTTTCACTATAAAAATTTATTAAAAAATCTTCGGTTGACGCCATATGAAAGGAATACAAAACATTGCTCTTTAATTCAATAGCCTTTTTTACAAATTTCAAATCCTGACCAGAATCCGCTTTTCTCTGAGATCCGAAAGGAGGATTTTGAAATACAGTATCCACATTGAACTCGCAATTAAAATCAGAGATATCACTTTGAATGAATTTTAAATTATCAACATTTAAATTACATGAAAATTCATTGGCCAAATTAATAGAATCATCATCTATATCGACACCCACTGCAAGATTTGCACCCATCAAAGCGGAAGCAATTGCAAATATCCCAGTACCGCAGCCCAAATCTAAAATATTTTTTCCTTCAATATCCCCAAGCGAAAATGCATTCCACACCAAATCTGAAGCTATGACGGAAGGAGTGGTATACTGTTCAAGATTTACTTTAGGATTGGGGTGAGATGGAATATTTTGAAGTCTCATCTCTAAATGTTTTTTACGTGTAATTTTTTTCATCTAATCAACATATTTAATTATTATATTTAATATAATTATATTATTAAGAAAAAAAATTACATGAGGTTTCACATGTTTGAAAAAGTATTAATTGCAAATAGAGGAGAAATCGCAATAAGGGTTATGCGTGCATGTCGTGAGCTTGACATTGAAAGCGTGGCCATTTATTCCGATGCAGATGCAACTTCTCTTTATACAAACTATGCTGATGAAAGCTATCCTTTAGGTAATCCTTCACCGGCAAAATCTTATTTGAATATTGAGAAAATTATAAACATTGCATTAGACTCTGGTGCTGATGCAATACATCCAGGTTACGGATTTTTAGCGGAAAATCCTAAGTTTGGAGAAGAATGTGAAAAAAACGGAATTAAACTTATCGGACCAAGCGGAGAAGTAATCAACCAGATGGGTGACAAAATTACTTCAAAAGCACTGATGAAAAAGGCAGGAGTCCCAGTTATAGAAGGTACACCAGAGGGAGTCAGCGATATTGAAGAAGCTAAAGAAATTGCTGCTCAAATTGGTTATCCAGTAATTGTTAAAGCTTCAGCAGGAGGTGGAGGAATTGGTATGCGTGCAGTTTATGAAGAAGATGAACTTGTACGTGCTATCGAGTCTACACAATCAGTTGCTGCTACAAACTTTGGTGATTCAACAGTATTTATCGAAAAATACCTCGAACAACCTCGTCATATTGAATTCCAACTTTTAGCTGATGAGCATGGAAATGCCATACATGTAGCTGACAGGGAATGTTCCATTCAAAGAAGACACCAAAAACTTCTTGAAGAAGCTCCTTCCCCAATCATGACAGAAGAGTTAAGGGAAGAAATGGGAGGAAGCGCTGTAAAGGCAGCAGAATACATAGGATACACAAGTGCAGGTACTGTTGAATTCCTGTATGACAAAGGAGAATACTATTTCCTTGAAATGAATACACGTATTCAAGTAGAACACCCAATTACAGAACTCGTAACCAACACTGATTTAATCAAAGAACAAATCAAAATAGCTGCCGGAGAAGAATTGAGCTATGCTCAAAATGACATCCAAGTTACTGGCCATGCTATCGAATGCCGTATCAATGCAGAAGACCCTCTAAATGATTTTGCACCAAATCCTGGAAAAATCACAGGTTACAGATCACCGGGAGGACCTGGTGTACGTTTAGACAGTGGAGTATACATGAATTATACCATTCCTACATTTTATGATTCAATGATTTCAAAATTGATTACCTATGGAAGAAGCAGAACAGATGCAATAAACAGAATGAAAAGAGCATTAAGCGAATATATTATTTTAGGTGTAAAAACCACAATTCCATTCCATAAAGCAATTTTAAGAAATCCTAATTTCCTTTCAGGAGATTTGAATACTCACTTTATTGATGAGCACAAAAAAGGTATCGACAAGGAAATGGAAAACGTAATCGTTGAAGATACCGAAATGATAAACAAATTAAAATCCACATTTATGCCTAGTAAAAAAATAGCAGCCATTTCAGCTGCTGTCGGTTCTTACCAAAATGCTGTCAAAAGCCAAAAAATGCAAAAAAAATAATTGGAGAGTAATACATGCAAAAAGAAATTGTAAACTTATTAAAAAAAGAAAACAAACTTTCTAATGATACAATAAGTGAAATTAAAGATATTGATTTGAGTGACTTTTCAAACATCGTCAAAGAACTTGGGAAAGAAGACACCGAATACATCAAGGCATCTGAAATTGCAAAAGATTTGAACACTGAATACATCGGTAAAAATTTATACATCTACAAGGAAGTTTCATCAACCAACACTGTAGCCAAATTTTTATCAATGAACGGTGCTGAAAACGGAACTGTAGTTATCTCCGAAAAACAAACAAAGGCAAAAGGAAGATCAGGCAAATCATGGGAATCACCATTAGGAGGAGTATGGCTATCAATCATATTAAATCCTAATGTAGACCATTCAAAAATACCTCTAATTACCTTAGCAACAGGAGTTGCAGTTGCAAAAACCCTTGAAAATATAGGCGTTGAAAATCCTGAAATCAAATGGCCTAACGACATCATGATAAACGGCAAAAAAGTTTGCGGAATCCTAACTGAAGCCGTAGCCAAATTCAACACAATTGAAAGTGTAATTATTGGTGTGGGCATTGACGCCAATCTGGATGTTGAACAATTCCCAGAGGACTTGCAGGAAGGAACAACAACACTTAAAGAAGTGCTCGGAAGAGAAGGCAACGAAAATTCCTTAATAAAAACATTCCTGGAAGAATTTGAAAAAATCAGCGAACAGTTCATCCATGAAGGCTACGAAGATATCCTTAAAGAATGGAGAAAACGTTCATACTCAATCGGAAAAATCGTGGAAGTTAGAGAACCATTCAATACCTACTATGATGCATATGTCATAGGAATCGGAAAAGAAGGAGCTCTAGTTGTTGAAAAAATTGATGGAACCTTAGAAAAAGTAATTTCCGGAGAATGTATAATTAAAAACTAAATACAATCTCCCTGCATTCATCTTCATTTGAAACTACTTCCTGTAGTTTTTTAAATGAAGATTCTATTTTTTTATTTAAATCATTTAATTTTAATTTAAAAGCATCAGCAGTTGACAAATCAAATCTTATTGTTGCAGATGCTCCAGGCATTGAAACTGGAGGAATAGTAATAATTCCATAATCCCTTAACAAGATAAAAGAGAATACAAATGCCAGATCATTATCTGACAAGCCATGTTCAATGTCAATTTCCCTAGACAATCCTTCAGGAGAAATCATCACCCCAGTAGGTGTTTTTTGGAAATTGTCAAAATTAGCATTTAGAAGATCAAATAATTCCTCTTTTCTTACAAAACTGTCAATAAGATTATCTTCACTGAAATTTTTAATCCCATTTAACATTGCAAGAACTGCCGGAGGCTGGGCTTCAAGACCGAATTGATTAACCTTAACCTTAATTTCATCAATGAGATCCTTGCGACCTGCCATTAATCCCCCTCTTGGACCCGGCATTAATTTATCTGTGCTTGTAATGGCAATATCAGCACCCAAATCACAGGCCTTTTCCTGATTGAAAATAACCGTTCTCAATCTTGCTCCTGACGCATCATCGACCATAACGGGGATGTCCCTTTCATGAGCCATTTCAATTACCTGCTTGAATTCATCTTCATCAATTACCTTATGGTCCATTGTAGAACCTGTGATGACCACAAGGGAAGTATTGTCCGGGATTGAAAACTCATTAAAATCATCAGTTTCAGAATAATTAGCTCCGACTAACTTACAGCTTCTTGGAATGGATGGATGAGCCGGCAATTGGGCAAGATAATGTACAACATTAGACCCTTCATTAACCAAAGTCAAAATAGTGGCAAGTATTCCTGAAGAAGTCCTGTTCAATGGAATAATTTTTTCTCCACCCATATGCTCGATTCCGACCTCCTGAAGAGCATCCTCAAAAATGGCCGGACCAACATAGGTTTCCAATAAACTTAGTTCGGAAGGGCTTGCAATAAATCCGCCGGACAACCCGGTCAAATCAAATAAAGAAGAACGACCCCTAGTTTCAACTATATCTTTAATAATTGAAAGAGCATTTTCTCTTTTCTTTACTTCATCTAAAGAATTATTTATTATCATCTAATCAGAGTCATCCAATTGCAGTTTATAATCCTCAAAGAATTCAATGATGGATTTTAATTGTTTTTCAGTGATGTCAACAGAAGTGTATTCTTCATCTTCAGGAATCTGATAATAATATTCAGCGAATAAAACTTTACCTTCAGGACTTGTGAAAATAGTTATGCCGTCGGTAAGTTTATCAGGGTTTTTATTTTGGAATTCAATTTCAAAAGAAGTGCCGAATTTTTGAGAAAACTTTTCTTTCTCTTCAGGTTCCCGGTTGCATTTCCTAATTTTTGTCATTCTTGATTTCAATTTTTTTTCTGCAAGTTCATTAATATCAGCCATGATTACCACGCCTTGTCTTTATCTCCTATTAAAATTATATAGTAAATTAAAATATACTTTAAATGAAACTCATATATAAGTATTCCTTATTAGCTTAAAAAACTCAATCATATAAACTGTTGCCTTCACTATCCATTGCCACAATAAGAGGTCCAAAATCTTTCACTTTCAAATTCCACATGGCTTCAGGCATTCCGAGGTCCAACCAGTCCACACTTTCAATTTTTTCAACAGCATCAACATATAATGCAGCACATCCTCCTGTAGCTACAACATACAGTGCATTGTTTCTAATTAATGCTTCCCGAACACTGTCATCCATTCCACCTTTTCCTATGACTATTTTAGGCCCCATATCCAAAACATCACTTTGATAAGGATTCATTCTCATAGAAGTGGTAGGTCCGATTGCCACCATCTCATATTCGCCATCTTTTTGAGCAATGATTGGTCCGGCGTGGAAAAGAACTGCTCCATCAATATCCAAAGGAGCACCTCTTTCAAGAAGTCGTTTATGTGCTTGGTCACGAGCTGTTAATATATTACCTGTCAGATAGACAACATCGCCAGCTTTTAACTCATTTAAATTTTCATCTTTAATTGGAACATTCAATTTTCTTTCCATTTCTACACCCTTCAATAGTAAAAATATATTATATAAATAATACAAATCTATGATTATATAAAATTTTAGCTTTAATAAAATTAATGGTTAAAAAAATAATTAGGTAAAAAAATGTCAAGTATGAGCAGTGTTGCAGGATTGTCAAAATACATTACAACCCTGCCAAAAACAAAATATTCAATCATAGGAATGATAATAATAAGTTTCCTGAGCGGAACCATATACTTTCTGATAGATTCCATAAGCCAAAGTATTCTGGAAGAAATTATCTTTGGAGGCCTTTATTTTCTTATGATTATTGGAATCACCTCAATCATGAGCGGAGCAATTAACCAACAGGTCATAAGTGTGTTGGATGGTATTAATCTAAAAATAAAGCATTCAATGTTTTTATCCGCACTTTCCATGACAATATTATGCTTAATATTGCTTATTGGTGGAGTCATTTCAAGAATAATGAATATTGACATATTTTTAAATTCACTGCTTTTTGGCTGTGTTCTAATCTACGGATTCAACACACTGGTATTTTGGGCCACTTCAAAAATAAGATTTACCAAAGCTGTCCTGGCCGGACTGATTCAGCCTGTGCTGATTCTGGCAATGTATATTCTGATTACATTCCTAGTTATTGACACCAGTTTTTTAGGACCTATAATTCTGCAAATTACTGTAAAAGCGTTGATTGCAGGAGTAATATTTGTTTTAGCCATTTATGCTTTTATTACAGTTATCGCATCACCGTTTAAGAAAAATTTAGGAATAGGTGTTTTAGACCTTTTAAGCTTATTTATTGCTCACATGAATGAAGGATCAAATTCCCTTGAAGGATTATTTGAAAATATGAGTGAAGCCATCGACACCGTGGTTACATTCGTCAGCTTCAAAACTGAAAAAGGAATAAAGGCATTATTCATATCCCCATCCGTTCATCCGGGACCTCTCGGAGACCTAGGAGGATCAAACATGCCCACACTCCTTGCAAATAAATTCGATCACTTTACTATGGTTGCCCATGGACCTTCAACACATGATTTCAACCCAATTGCAGTATCTGAAATAGATAAAATTGAAAATGCAGTCAAAAAAGGATTGAATCGTGTTGAATACAATTCAAATGCCAGCGAATTCATAAGATATAATGCGGAAAAGGCGAACATAGGAGTGCAATTCTTCAACAAGGGAATGGTGATATTATCCACCTTTGCACCTGAAGGCAGTGACGATATCGAATTTGGTGTCGGACTGACAATGATGGCTCAAAGCAGAAGCAAATGCGAAGTTGAAGATTCAATAATTGTTGACTGTCACAATTCATTTGCTCCTGAAAGTGGAGAGGTCCTACCTGGAAATGCAGAAGTATTCCACCTGATTGACGTAATTGACAAAATTGATAAAAATCAACCAAAAAACGATTTAAAAATCGGATGCTGGCAGGACAATATGGACACCATGGACAAACATGACGGAATAGGTGAAAGTGGTATTAAAACCATGATCATTGAAGTAAACAACCAAAGAACCGCTTATGTCCTTTTCGACTCAAACAACATGGAAGTCGGTTTCAGACAAGAAATAATGGATGCAGTCAGTGATTTTGAAATAGATGAAATAGAAGTCATGACTACAGATACACATACAGTAAATACCATTTCAAGAGGATACAATCCAATTGGAATTACTAAAAGACCTGAAATCATCGAATATGTTAAAGAAAGTATAAAAGAAGCATTGAAAGATATGGAAAAAGTTGAAGTTGGAACTGGAACCGAAAAAATAAAAAATCTCAAAACATTCGGTCCAAATAATTCAACCGAACTAATATCAACAATCAGTTCCGTTGTTGAGGTAAGTAAAATTATAGCTCCAGTCTTATTGATAACTTCATTAATTATAGCCTTCATCTGGATATTCTTCGGAAGCTTTTAAAATTAGTCCCAAACCAAATAAAGTAGATTATTTTTGAATGAAATTATAAGTACATTACAAATAATGTGTATGCAATAACCCATGTAAAGAAGAACGGTGAGATTCCATCCCATAACCATTGGGTAAATCCGGAAATCTCTTCACCGGCCATCTTTTGACAGAATTGGCCAACAAAATACAATACAACTAATGCAAATAGTCCTGCAAAAATCTCATTTTTAAATCCGAACCAACCTACAGTCAAACCAGTTGAAATTAAAGCAGATACAAGAGCTGCAACAATATGAATACTTGTAACTTTAATAGTTGTGTCCATTTATATCCTCCTTGATTAAATATATTAATATAATTTTAGTAATTATAATATATTAAAGTATTGATGAAAAAAAAGGTGTTTACTATGAAATCCATGTCTAATGTAGACATATATACAATAAGTGATGAATTGAATAATCTGTTAAGTGGGGCTAGAGTCGACAAATCATTCCAGCCTACCAATGATATTGTCGTGATGCGCTTTCACGTGCCTGGAACCGGAAGAGTTGATTTGGTAATGCAATGCGGTTCCAGAATACATACCAGCCAATATCCTCTTGAAAATCCAACTACACCACCGACATTCCCCATGCTTTTGAGAAAAAGAATTAAGGGAGCTCATGTCGAGAGCATTAAGCAGCACAATTTCGACCGTGTAGTTGAAATCAAAGTGAAAAAGGACAAGCACTACACAATAATTGTAGAATTATTTGACAAAGGAAACATTATTCTTTTAGATGATGAAAACAATATCATTTTACCTCTCAAAAGAAAACACTTAAGCAACAGGGACATAAGTTCCAAAAAAGAATATCTTTTCCCCGAAGAAAGGGGGATGAATCCAATCACCGTCAGCAAAGATGAATTCAAGAAATTATTTGAAAATAATGAAGACAGTGATGTTGTAAGAACACTTGCAACCAACGGACTTGGAAGCCTATATGCAGAAGAGGTCATTGCAAGAGCAAATGAAACTGTTGAAATAGACAAGAACACAAAAAACGGTGAAATAACTGAAGATCAGTATGAGGGATTGTATAATGGCCTTAAGGATTTGTTTGATAATTTGAAAAACGAATCAATTAAACCCCAAATCGTCAAAAGTGATTCTAAAGAAGATGTTGTACCTCTTGATTTGAGAAAATATGACAGTTTCGAAAAGACATATTATAAAGACTTCAATGAAGCATGTGATGAATTCTATTCAAAAAAAGTAAACACCGGCATCAAACAGATTAAGGAAAGCGCATGGAATAAAAAGGTAGGCAAATACGAAAAGAGATTGGCTTTGCAACAAGAAACACTTGATAATTTTGAAAAGACCATAACAGAAAGTACACATAAAGGAGAAGTAATCTATTCTAATTACACTACCATTGAAAACATAATAAATGTGGTAAACACAGCAAGAGGTAAGAACTATTCTTTCAAAGAAATTGGAAAAACATTGAAGAAAGCCAAAAAGGATGGCATGGATGAGGCCCAAATCTACGAATCCATTGACCCGATGGGAGTTTTGACATTAGACATAGACAACACCAAGATAAACATCGATCCTAAATTAACAATACCTGAAAATGCTGAAAATTATTATGAAAAAGCTAAAAAAGCCAAAAGAAAAACAAAAGGTGCCCTAATAGCTATTGAAAATACCAAAAAGCAGCTTGAGAAAATTAAAGCTAAAAAGGATGTTGCAATGGAAAATATTTCAGTGCCTAAAAAGAGAGTTAAGAAAAATCTCAAGTGGTATGAAAAATTAAGGTGGTTTTTAAGCTCCGACGGCATTTTGGTAATCGGAGGACGGGACGCCAACAGCAATGAAAGTGTAGTCAAAAAATATTTGGAACCTAATGACATTTATTTACATGCAGATATACATGGTGCGACATCAACTGCAATAAAATTAAATGGGAATGAATTAAATGACAATATCCTTAAAGAATCAGGTGAGTTTGCAGCATCATTTTCATCTGCTTGGTCAAAAGGTTTCACATCTCAAGACGTATTTTGGGTCCGGCCGGACCAAGTTTCAAAAACACCCGAAGCAGGGGAATTTTTACCTAAAGGGTCATTTGTTATAAGAGGACATCGAAATTACATTCGCGCAGCAAGATTGAAATTGGCCGTGGGAATTGTTGACTACGAAGGCAAACGTATTATGGCAGGTCCCATTGAAGCCCTTGAAAAACACTGCGGAAATTTTGTTGTATTGAAACCGGGATTTACAAAAAAAGAGGCAATAGCTAAAAAAATATTGCATAAAATCAATGAAGATGACTTGATAAGTCTCGATGACATAATAAGAGTTTTGCCATCCGGAAAATGTGACATTGATGAAGAATATCATCAAAGAAAAAAATATGAAAAAAGTTAATCCTGATAATTTTCAGGATCGAATTCATAATATTCATCTGGATTCATGACCACTACATCAATGTTAGGGTTAAACTGACTAACAAAATTAGCAAAAATTGCAGGGTCCTGTTCTATTGGAGGGAATGTATTATAATGCATTGGTATAACTACTTTAGGATTTAACCACATTGAAGCTAATGCCGCTTCAAAAGGACCCATAGTAAATTTATCACCAATAGGAAGCAATACAATATCAGGCTTATAAATATCTCCAATAATTGTTTTCATATCACCAAATAAACCAGTATCACCAGCATGGAATACTTTAGTGCCGTCTCCAAATGTTATTAAAAAGCTTGCTGCAGTTCCACCAGGGACCATTTCTTCAACAACATCAATGTCTGAAGAATGTCTTGCTTCAAGCATTGTAAATTTAATATCTCTGAAGATGAAAGAACCGCCAATATTTACACCAATATTCCTAATTCCTTGTTTTGCTAAAAAGAGTGAAATTTCGTGGATACAAGCAATAGGAGCATTAGTACTATTGGAAATTTCCAATGCATCACCAAAATGATCAGAATGACCATGAGTAAGCAGGATTATATCCGGATTCAAATCTTCAACAGGCACCTGACATGCAGGGTTATTACTGATAAAAGGGTCAATCAATATTCTAACATTGTCATCAGATATTATTTCAAAAGCTGAATGACCTAACCATCTGATTTCCATTATGCACTTCCCCCAGCACCCATAACAATAGATTCATCCAAAACTGATGCAATATCCCAAGTTTTTTCAAAGTCGGAACGAATATCAGATATGGACTTTCTGTCATCATAAATAGCACCATACTCGACACCATTCGGACCGTCTGAGATAATCATCGCATGTGAATCATCAGTAATTAAATTAACAGTATGTACTTTAGGAACAGTTCTGATATGAACTCCCTGTTTTAAAAGAGAAGATATTAAAAACATATAGGACATGTCTGAAACATCAAATTCATCAATAATTACTCTGGAATAGATTGTTGGAACATGAGATAAGAATCTATCGGACAAATCATTTAATGAAGGAATTTCAAGCATTATCTCTTTGTTTACATTGACCGCTAATTTGTCGAATGCATCCTGAGAAGATACCATCCCCTCATCATAAATCACATAACTTTGAAGAGATTTTGGAACCGGAAGACTTTCAGGATCATTAATATCAATTTTAATATCCCTAGGTTGATTAAATTCGGGAGCAGCAGGTTCCTGATGCTCAACAACAATTTCTTCCGCAGGAGATTCTTGAGATAACGCTTTTTTAATTTCATCAGATTTATCAGTTTCAACAATGAATTCAGGCACGTCACTAGTAAAGTAATCTTCTTCACGTCTTTTTGGAGCTCTAGTAACTTTTAACGGCTTATCATATCTAGGGGTGAAATGGAGTGGCCTATCTAAAGCAGCATCGTCCCTTTCTTCAGCACGAACAACATTTAAAACAGCTTTTGGATTATTTTCTAAAGAACCTCCATAATGCCCTTCAGAAGAAGACCCCTCATAATCTTCAAGCACCAATTCGCCATAATCAGAATCATCATACTCATTGAATTCCCTACGAACGTGTAAAGGCTGTTTGGGATTATCGGATTTCTTTTCAAACCTATTTAATGATGATGAATTAAATTCATTAGACGTAATAAAATCCTTAATCGCATTTGTAGTTCTATCCGCATTTGAATCAACAAAATAACTAACAATCAGGATGATTCCAACAATTGTTATGATAAAACCAACAATAAATAAAATATCTACTAAGTTATACACAGCAGTTTCATATGCTATGAGAACACCTATTACAAATAAAATAAAACCTGAAACCAACTTTAATGTATTTCCCACGTTTTCACCCTTATCCCTTTTAATCACTCTATATTTAACTAATAATATTTTATCTACAACACCATTAATAAACCTAATGGAAAAAATAGGAAAATACAGTGCAAAAAAAAATATTTGTAATACTTTTTTAAAAAATAGTAATATTAATATAATTAAAAATACCATAATAGTAACTGGTGAAAATATGAAAAAAATGAAAACACTCATAAATGAAAATTCCGGACAAGGCGCTGCAGAATACATTTTATTATTCGGAGGCGTAATTGTTATTGCATTGCTTGCATTAACAATATATAGATCATATATGGAAACAAGTGACAGAAGTTTAAAAGCAAAAGACGACATCATTGATGTGAGAAACACAATATTGGACAACAGAACCCATGTTTAAAAAAAAATTAGACAACAAAGGACAAGGAAGTGCAGAATTAATCCTGATAACCGGAGGATTAATAGTAATAATACTTCTAGTAGCCAGTTATATGTCAAATATAACAGGAAAAATCCAAACAAACATGGATAATCTGTTAAAAAAAGAAAGAGATTTTTTAATAAATAAGATTTGAAAATAGGGAAAATCAACCCTATTTTCCACTGATTAATGAATTTAAAATTTCACCCCAAGATTCAGAATTAATATTAAACAAATTCATACCAGTTCTGGTTAATACTCTAATATTCTGCGGACATGCAGTTACACAGGCACCACATAAATTACAGAAATCCAAATTTGTAACAGATTTTCCGTCAATAATTTCAACAGCATTACATGGGCAAACATCCAAACAGGCATGACATGAGTCACCTTTACAAATTTGCTCATCAGTTTCCACCAATTCAAGTTTACCCTCAAACGGTTTGGTGACTGTAATTGCATCTACTGGACAGATTTCACTACACCAGGAACAATTTACACAGGAATTCTCAATAATGAATGCTTCACCAGAAATTTCAGGAACTTCAATTTCATCAGAGAACATACATGTTGAACAAACTTCTTTAATTGCATTTTCAGGACATATTCTTTTACAAACACCACAATATACACATTTAGAAGTATCAACTTCAATAGAATTATTTAATTTATCAACACTTGATGAAGCTATATTATTAAGTGTAATAGCTTCAGCAGGACATAAATCTGCACAGAAAGAACAATAAATACATTTTTCTTCATCAAAACTTATTTCTCCACGAACTAATGAAGATCTATCTGGAAGGTTTCTTTCAAATAATATTGAATCTCTTGGACAAACAGATTTACATCTTCCACAATAAATACATTCATCATCATCAATTGTAGACTGAACTTTCCAAACAGGATAAGAGTCCATATTTTTAATTTTTTCTCCATCAATTGTCAATGATAATGAATCAAATGGACAAGCAACTGAACACAATCCGCAAAATACACAGGAGTCACTAACTGAAATTAGGTCCATTTCAATTAATCCTCTTGCAATAGGAACTAAAGGACCCATCCTTAAAGAAGAAGTAGGACATGTATCAACACAAATTCCACAACCCACACAATTTTTATCATCATAAGATAATTTACGGTGTTCCCCACCAATACGTTCTATATCAAACATAAAACAACCTCATACTTTAGATATAGCCTGATTTGGGCAATTTTGTATACAAAGATCACAATCATCACAATTTTCAGGAACTATTTTTACATCCCCATTGTCTTCAATAATTGCACCTTGTTCACAAAGTTTAATACACAATCCTTGCACGGGACAATCCTGGATATGTCCACATGCCTCCGAATCAATTTTTACTGCCATATAACCACCTCAATAATTCCATATGATTATCATTAAAAAAAAATAATACACATGTAATTAAAAATTTATCGAAATGAATATATAAACATATCGATTATATTCTTGACTATTCAATAAGATTCCCATTATTATTAATCTCACCACTTCTAATACGAGTGGATGAAATCGGGTTTCCATCATAAGCCATTACAAAATTAACAACAATAATATCAAGAGGTTTCATACCTTTAGAAACTCTAATTTCATTAATTTTGACTGCTGTTGGTTCAGTCTCTTTACTGACAACTATAGCTTCAAAATCACCATCATAAATAGTTGTGCCAAAAGGATCTTCCAAAGGAACAACTGTAAAATTAGATTTATCTGAAAAAAAACATTTAAGATTTTTCATTCTTTCTTCACAAGGGTCAATATTTCCTTTAAGGCCTCCAAAAGCATCAGAAGTTACCCCAATTTCAACTCTGTCCCCCATTTCAAAAGCAGTAGATAATAATTTTTTATGACCATCATGGAATTTGTCAAATGTTCCACCAACAGCCACTTTAGAATATTTTTTAGAATCCATAATCTTGTCCTAATAGCTTGCTTATTAAAATTTTATTAAAACTATTATAAATTATTAGCTATTGGGAAAAAAAGAATCATAAAAAAAATAAAAAAAATAGAGTAGGAAATTAGAACTCTAAATCAATATAATAGCCGTTAAGACTATATGAATTTGCATTCCAATTTACTACATTTCCAAACGAGTTTCTAGTACTTGTTGCATCAGCTACAGTCCAAGTGTCTCCAACTAATACCTGTGACCATACGTGTCCGTAAGTACCACTGGAGAATGTACATGTACCGTGCACATACCTAGCTGGAAGGCCTGCTGCTCTAGACAATGCTACAACCAAATGAGCATGGTCTACACAATTTCCAGTTCCAGCATTTAATGTGCCAACAGCTCCATATCTTGTATCATAATAGAAACTATATGAAATTGTATCTCTAACATAATTAAAGATTGCTTTAGCTTTTGCTTTTTCAGATGTCATTCCCTTGGTCAACTTAGCAGCTAAATTCTTAATTTGAGAATTATGTACTTGACAATTTGTAGTGGCTGTCAAGAACTGTGCTAAATTTTTATAGGTATTTTTAGAGTTTAGATTGCTAGTTGTTGCATCGGACAATGATCTTACAGCAGTGTAAGCCGGCATGATGCCATTATCACCATAAAATGCAACTGCACGTGAGAGTGCAAATACTACACCTTTATACCCAATAGTTCCCACTTTTGAATCAACAGAATTAGGCATGATTCCTTTTGATTGTGCAGTTTTGACAATACTTCTAGCTACAGAGAGATAATCATACAAATAACCTTGGTCATAAGCATCACCAGGTTTTTTAGGATTTGCAACCTTCATAACAGGAATATCTTCTTCACTACCTGATTTCAAATTAATTATGGCTTTGGAAACCAAATATAAGAAATCCGCAGTAGTATAGTATAAATTACCTATTTTAACTTTGGAAGGTAATTTTTCATTATCTTCAATGTAACCATTCACATCCTTACATGCTTTAAATAACTGTTTTAATGTAACTTTGTTGACAATGTGAATTATTGAAGTACGTGTAGTGGAGTCGTGTGAAAATTTAATTTTATGGTCTCCCTTAGGCAATTCACCCAAATTAACTTTAGCTACACCATCATCATTAGTTTTTGCAGTGTAAGTTTTACCTCTTATGGTAAAAGTAATTTTAGCTTTTTTAATTGGTTTATCTTTACCATCAACAGCTTTAACTGAATAAGAAACCTTGGTTCCAACAGATGCATACAACTGTTTAGCAATAAATTTAGTTCCATTAACTAAAATCTTTTTTGTTAGAACATCAGATTTATAATATGCATTTGAAACAGCGACTTTTATAGGATAGTATCCCACTACAGCATTAATTTGTAATTTAGCTATGCCTTTTGAATCGGTTTTGTAAACGTAAGACTTGCCTTTAAATACAAATTTAACACCAACATTTTTAAGGATATTGCCTTTTTCATCTTTTACAAGGGCTCTGAAACAAGATTTGTCCTTATATTTCATGTTTAAATTTTTAGCAATTACTTTTGCCTTCAATTTTGAAATAACAATATTGTTTGAACCTTTAGCATAATATTTTGAACCAATTGAATCATGGGAATACTTGACAACATAATTTCCAGGTTTCAAATTGCCGACAGCAATTTTAGCTACACCTTTTGAATTAGTTTTTGCATAGAAAGATTTGCCGTTTAAAATGAACTTTACAGTTTTATTGCTTAAAGGATTATTTGATTGTTTTAGAGTTACTTTAAAGTTAGACCCATCTTTATATGTCATGTTTAAATCAGAAGCTTTGAATGCGTATACAGGATTTTGAACATATAACTTACTGGATCCTGATGTCGCATAAAACATTGAATTTCCACGATATGCATACTTAACAGTATAGGTACCTTTTGAAAGTCCGGAAATAGTTATATTAGCTATTCCATCCAAATTTGCCTTTTTGGTTATAGTTTTACCATTATAAGTAAAGTCAATTACTCCTTTCTTAATGTTAACATTGTGTTTTGATTTTAAAGCCACTTTGAAAACATACTTTGTGTTAGGAGCAATATATGTTTTGGAAGGCTTGTGGGTAAGAGTAGATTGATCTTTTTTAACTACAATCTTATTGGATAGCACTTGCTTTGAATATGGGTTAGTTGATGTAATGGTGTAATTACCCACATTCAGATAAACATTTACTTTTGCAACCCCATTCTTATTTGTAGTTCTTGTATAAGTCTTACCGTTCAGTTTAAATGAAACTTTAGTATTTGCCAAAGCCTCCCCATCTTTTAAAAATGTTGCTTGATATGGAGAAGTATATCCATAATATTTTTCTATGTTGCTTCCTTTTACAGATGACAATACTTTAACTTTCTTTGAAAGAGAAGAAGCAGAATAATTTGAATTACCTGCATAAGTTAAGGAAAGAGAATATGAACCAACAGCCAAAGCAGCTGTTTTGATTGATGCAACACCATTATTGTTAGTGTTGGCAGAATATGTTTTTCCGTTAACTTTTAAAGAAATTTTTTGACCCTTTAAAGCATTGCTTGAATTATCTTTTAAAGTAACCTTAAAAATTGTGCCTGCTTTACTATATGAAGTATCACTGACAGACAACATTGTAGGCACTTTAGTAGTGTTTGCAACATTTGAACCTGATGAATTTGCTGAAACAACAGCATCATCATTTGAAACGGAAAGAATATTATCCTCACCGCCAGAATATGAAGACAAATTGTCGCTAGCACCAGCAGATGCAAAGGAAGCTCTCAATGTTCCATTATTATCATCATGAGAATTAACTATATTAGTTTCTGAGATAGAATACTCGTTTGAAATTTCTAATTTATTTTGTACAGACAATGTATCGACATCGTCATCTAAATTTGAATATTCACTAATTGAAACATTTGTAGAATCAACAGCACTAACAGCACCCAATAAAATAAAAAGGGATAGTGCGATTGATATTATTAATGTTTTATTTTTTATCGAAATTTTTCCACCTCTTGGTTCTCATTACGAAAATTTTATAGTAAAAAATGATTATACTAACATATAGGATTTCATAATGAGTAGATAAAGATATATAATTTATTCCTATATAAATGTTTTTAAAACTTAAAAAAATGAAAAACAAGTTAAAAACCAATATATTGATAAAAAAAGATTAAAAATATATAGAAATCGAAAATAAAAGAACAATCTTATTGAAATAAACTATAATAAGATTAAATAGCTTGAATATAATTTAAATAAAAAACAATGCCATCATAAATGAAATCTTAATTAAATGTCTTTTTATAGAAAAAATTAGCATATGATTTTGTTTTATAAAAAAATTAGGCAAATTATTGTTTGCATATTAAAAATTAAGTGCAAAATTACGAATTATATCAAAAATAAATAATTAAAATTAAAATTGAGATAATATGTTATATGAAAAAAATACCTTTCAAAAAAACCACAGAAATATTGACATTCGCGTGGGATTGGCATATCCTAATGTTTACAAGACTGCAATGTCCTCACTAGGCTATAACATATTATACAACAAGCTTAATGAAAGAGAGGATAGCTGGTGTGAAAGAGTAATCTTTCCAAATTCAAAAACCATCGAGTCAAATACTCCAATGAAATATCTTGACATCATCAGTTTTACATTGCAATTTGAAGAAGACTATTTCAATGCATTGGAAATGCTGAAAAATGCCGAAATTCCCCTTAAAAGAAAAGAACGTGACAAAAATTATCCTCTAATCATAGCAGGAGGACCATGTGCAACAGCAAATCCAATGCCCCTGTCTGACTATATAGATGCATTCATTATCGGTGAGGGAGAATATGTCCTTAGCGAATTTTTAGACACATATCTCAATTCTAAAAAAGACCTCGAGAGCTATCTGAAAATATCAGGAGTTTACATTCCAGAGTATAACAACAAAGCAAAAATTTCTCTGGTTTCCGATATGAATATGGCATATCACATAACCGAGCCGGTAATTAGCAGAAGCGATGATGAAAGTTATCAAACCGTCTTCAACAACACCATAATGCTAAATGTTTCAAGAGGTTGCGTTAGGGGATGCAGATTCTGCATGTCCAGCTATCTTTACAGGCCAGTTAGGGAAACAAACTATGAAAAGTTAATTGACATAGCAATCAAAACCCGACAAAATACTGGGTTGAATAAAATTACGTTAATCGGTGCGGCAGTATCTGACTACAGCAATCTGGAAAATCTAATTGACGGACTTGAAAAAGAGGGTTTTCAGATTTCAACACCATCGCTTAGAATCGAATCAATTACCAAAAAAACATTAGAAACACTGAGACAAAGTGGACTTAAAACAATAACCCTTGCACCAGAGTCCATCAGCAGGTTGCGGAAAGTGATCAATAAAGACATACTGGATGAAACAATTTTTACAGTAATAAAAAATGCTGTTGAATTGAACTTCAAAATTAAGCTGTACTTCCTGATTGGAATTCCTGGGGAAAGCATGGACGACATTAAAGAACTTGCAGAATATATGAAAAAAATAGCGAATATGCATTATAATATTAAGAATGTAAAATTCAGTGTGAACCCATTAGTTCCAAAACCGCACACACCACTGCAGTGGGAAAATTTTGATTTTAAAGATATCAAACATAAAACAAGATATCTCAAAAAAGAAATGAAAAAATACAACATAAAGTGCGAAAGTCCTAAAAAAAGTATGATTCAATATATACTATCTTGTGGAAATAGGGACGTTGGTGGCCTTATTGAGAAATCATTGTCAAAATCCCCCACCCTCAAAGATTGGAGGGAACTACTCCCAAAGTACAATATTGATGATGAACTGCCATGGGACAATATTGATGTTAGTGTAGAAAAAAGATTTTTAAAAATAGAACATTCACGACTAAAAAAATTAAAGCAAACACCATGGTGTGAAACTAACCCATGCTATAACTGTGGGGCATGTGAAAAAAAATAATTACTAGAAAAAATTAAAATTACTATAATAATAAATAATACAAAAGAGGTAAAAATTATGATTAATCCAGCGAGTAGAACAAAAGTAATAGAACTGTCATTAATAAGAAAAATGTTTGAGGCAACAAAACCTGGGGCAATAAACCTAGGAATTGGTGAACCTGACTTCGATGTACCTCAAAATATTAAGGATGCTATGAAAAGATCCATTGACAATAATGACACACATTATACCCCAAACAAAGGGTATATTGAGTTAAGGGAAGAAATAGCCAAAAAATTCAAAAATGAAAATGGCATTAACACCGACCCTGAAAACATTATTGTGACTGTAGGAGCCAGTGAAGCATTATACATAAGTGCACAGGCATTTATGGAAAGCGGTGATGAAATACTTTTACCAAATCCTAGTTTTTTATTATATGAAGCCTGTATTAACCTTGCAGGAGGAAAAATAGTGCCTGTTGATTGTAAAATGGAAAATGAATTTAAGTTGAAAGCTGAGGATGTTTTGGAAAAAATAACCAGCAAAACAAAAGCAATAATTTTAAATTCACCATCCAACCCTACAGGAGCAGTTATGGAAAAAGAAGACATAAAAGCAATAGCAGATTTATCAATGGACCATAACTTCATGATTATTTCCGATGAGATATATGAAAAAATAATTTATGATAAAAAGCATTACTCTCCTGCAAGATACAGTGATAATGTCATTACAATAAATGGATTCTCAAAAACATATGCAATGACAGGATTAAGGGTAGGCTATCTGACTGCAAATGAAGCCCACTGCGAAGAACTCTTTAAAATTCATCAAAACAGCATTGCATGCTCCAATTCGACTGCACAAAGAGGAGCGTATGAAGCATTGACCGGTCCTCAGGACGAAGTTCATAAAATGGTTAGCGAATTTAAAAGAAGACGAGACCTGATTGTTTCAAGACTTAATGAAATGGGCTATGAAACAGTAAATGCTGAAGGAGCATTTTACGTATTTCCAAAAATTGAAGATAAAGACTTTGTTAAAAAAGCTGCTGATGCAGGAGTAATAACAGTTTCAGGAGCCGCATTCGGATCTAACGGTGAAGGACATGTCAGAATGTCTTATGCAAATTCCTATGAAAATATCAAAAAAGCAATGGATATTTTAGAAGATGGTGTATAAATGGATGAATTTAGAAACAAAGCCGGTAAAAAAGCAGCTACAGTAGCTATCATTGCTAACTGCTTTTTAACTGTTTTTAACATTGCAATAGGCATGATAGCCGGAAGTTATGCATTAATATCTGAAGGAGCACACACTTTATCCGATGTCATAACATCCATTATAGCTTATCTGGGGTTTAAAATAGGTCAAAAACCGGCTGATGATGAACATCCTATTGGTCATGGACGTGCAGAAGCAATAAGCGGACTGGTAATTGTTATTTTTTTAGTATTGGTGTCCTACGAAATCATGTTAGGTGCAATTGAAAAGCTAATCAATCCATCAACAATTACAGTACCCGAAACAATAGCTGCAATAATGGCCATTTTCGGAATAATCATCAACTTCGCCGTAAGTGAATATATCATAAGAATAGGAAAACAAATTAATAGTCCAGCCATTGTTGCTGATGGAAAGCATCAAAAAACAGATATTTTTGCATCAATTGCTATTTTGGCAGGTGTTATCGCATCAAATCTAGGTTTTCCTATAATCGATCCATTAGTAGGATTAATAATAGGATTTTTTATTTTAAAAACTGCATATGAAATTGGAAAAGAAAATATCGACAACATCATGGGAAAAGTCCCATCAAAAGAACTTATAAGCGAAATTGAAAAAGTTGCAAACAATTCCACACCAAAGGCTCAAAATGCACATGAAATTAAAGTTGATTATTTGGGTTCCTACGCAACAGTTACCCTGCATGTTGAAGTCGATGGAAGCATGACATTGGATGAAGCACATAAAATTATTCATATTATTCAGAATAACATTACTCAAGAGATACCTGAAATAAAATATGCAGTAGTGCACGCATGCCCAATTGGATTAGAGTACAACCATGACCAAGAAATAGACAATTAATAATAAAAACGCCGGGACCGGGATTTGAACCCGGGTGGTCGTATGACCATCGGATTAGCAGTCCGACGCCGTACCAGGCTGGGCCATCCCGACATATGAAAAAAACAAGTATAATAAATTATATGTTGAAACTTATTTATAAACTTAATTATTTATATAAATGGCATGTCCAGAAGTGGACTAATCTCAAAAATATAAGTGATCTAAAAAATCCAACTCCACCCCGGGATTCTACAAGCATCGAATGTTAATGGTAGAGCTGCTCCCTTCCGGGCCTGACCCGTTCCCATACCGAAGATGACTAATTTTTACCCTCCAGTAAAAATCTCACCACCACCAATCCTGCAGGACGAGGTTTCTATGTTGTTTTTTCTAGGCTTACACTCTTTTAAAAAGCCGCCTCCTGAACTTCAACTGCACCAAAGGGGGTGTGTGCTTACAGAGGACCCCTAACCCTCCAGTCTAGCCACTAATAATATATGATATTAATATTATATAAATGTTATCAAAAAACCATTAAAAAATAAAAAAAATCAGTGAAAAAATATTTTCTAGAAAAAAATATATTATAGTAACTAACTAAAAAAGCTTAAAAAATGAATAAAATAAATAAAAAAAATGTAAATTAAAATATCTCTTGAATTATATCCCCATCAGAAATAATTCCAACTAATTTACCATCTTCAACCACAGGAAGTTGATTTAATATTCCTGAAGATGAAACACTATCTTTCATTACCTTAATTACAGTTTCGAGTGTGTCATCAGGAGATATTGTAATCACAGATCTAATCATTATTTCCTCAACACTGGTTCCCAATTCATACTTATCCAGAATTAAGTTATGCCCTACATCTGTTGCAGTTATTATTCCGACTAGCTTATCGTCCTCAACAACAGGAAGAGAACTGATTTTATATTTCATCAACTTTTCAAAGGCATAAACGACATCAATATCTGAAGTAGTTGTAATTACATCAGTAGTCATTATTTCCTTCACTTTCTTGTTTAACATTTTATTTTCCTCCAAATTCTTCGAGAATATCATTTACCATGATATCAATTGTCTTGTTAATATCCACATTATTAATTATACGCGCATCATGAATTTTTGCTTGCTCAACTAAAAAGTCTTGAGTTTTTCTGATTGTTGGGAAATATTCCATATATCTCTCGAGAGACCTTTTAACCCAAGGTTGTCTGCATCTTGAGTAAAATCTCTGTTTGTGAGACTCTTCGTCATCAACAGTTAAAGTGAAAATGATTATATTGTTATTTTCAAGTAATTCTGATTTTATAAAACCAGGCACTATATGGACACCTTCAATAATTGTACTTATTCCCTCTTTAATTGACCTTTCAATAATCGCTTCAATGCCCACATTGACAACATCAACGTGACTAATGAATCCTTCAACAACAGGATCCATTCGAATCGAAGGAGTTCTTATGCTTTCATATGCATCAAAACTGGATTTATGAATAACAGGACTTAATTCTTTAGATATTATCTTACGCATGACTTCCCTAATCATATCCGTACTGATAAGGTTTTTTAATCTTAATCTGTTAGCCAATTCAAATGCCATTGAAGAAGTTCCAACACCTGATGCTCCACCAATCAGAATGATTAAAGGTTTTTTTGAAGTCCTGAGAGACCTCCAATTACAGTATTTTTTGGCTATATTAGGGTCAATATTTTCAAGATGATTCAAAACAACATTCGCCAAATCGTAACTGTTAATTTCAGTAATATTATTCTTTATCAATTCTGCTTCAATGCCGCTAGCAATCTCATGCGCTCTTTCAGTCCCTAAATCCGCAACATTAAGAGAACGAGACAGAATTCCTTTTGAAAATGGTTCTTTATACTGTTTACCATCAACGTTTCCAATAACCCAAATCATAATATCACATATAGAAATCTGATTTAATATTTTGAATTATTGTTAAATAAAATTTGTTATTTGATTCTCAAAATATAAAAAAAATAGAAGAAAATGAATAAGAAAAATTATTCATCTAAAGATATAAGGCTCAAATCATAATTGGAACCGTCTTTAATATCTATTAAAATAGCCCCATTATCTTTAAGCATTCCTGGATTTGCTACATCGGTAACTGTACCAATTTTACTAATTGATTTAGCTTCATGAATATGTCCGCAAAGATTTATTTCAGGCTCAAATTCATGAATTGATTTTTGAATTCCGGAACTTCCCACATGTTCACCGTTTTCAACCCTGTCAGCTTCAGTATTGAAAGGCGGTGCATGAGTAACTAGGATTCTTACTTTAGGAATATCAGAATTGTAAACATAATCATAGTTAGC
This sequence comes from uncultured Methanobrevibacter sp., assembly GCF_902801725.1. Classification (GTDB taxonomy): domain Archaea; phylum Methanobacteriota; class Methanobacteria; order Methanobacteriales; family Methanobacteriaceae; genus Methanocatella. The sequence goes on from NZ_CADCJB010000018.1 coordinate 28,423, forward strand.
CAATAAATCATAAACTGCAGCATATATCTTATCGTCATCCATTTCTCCAGGAGTATCAAATGGAGTAGGATTGGATCCGCCAAATCCGAATAATATAGCATCCCCATAAGCAATAATATTATTATGAAGACAGAAAGATACCTCATTAATAGCATTGCAAATGCCGGTAGGGTCACAATTACCCGGAATAGCTATTACATCAACACCACAGTCAGCAACTTTATTTATAAATGTTGAAACAAAGTCTAAAGGACCGAAATCAGTAATATCCCCTAAAATTAAAACCAAATCAATATCATTATTATTCAAATAAGTGTATAAATTTTCGTTTTCTTCACCATGAACATCACTAATTGCTAAAATTTTAGTCATATAATCACCTCTATTCTTCTAAAAAGAATGATCCCATTTCTTTTAATCCCATTTGCAGGTCAGATTTATCACCATGCAATTGTACAGTTACATCATCATCAAATTCAATGATAAGACCATTCCACTCTGCAATTTCTTGAACTCTTTCTTCAGCCAATGGAACTTTTAAATTAATTCTACCTGTTGTCAATCCTGGAGGAGTATTTACAAGAAATCTTGATCTTGATTTTGCAAATTCGAACACTTCCTCTCCTCTCATGACCTGCTTTAATAAATCAAGCCAATGATCGACATATTCGTCTCCTTCTTCCTCTGCAATAGTTAAAAGAGTTCCTTGAATATTATTTAAAGACATTTCAGCTTTTGCCAAACCATTGATCAATTCAGGATGGGAAGGGTCTCTTTTATATGAACTAATTGAAGACCTAATCAATCCCATTTCAGGGTTAATCCCCTCAGGAATATCATATCCTTTCTTGTTCAAATCAGTAAGGAGATGATGTAGAACCAACCAATTTTGTTCAGAGGGTAAGCTCATAAATGTCCACCTATAATTTTTAAAGTAGTATGGTTAATTTTAGCATCAGCATCTTGTAGTTCTTGTTCAATCTCACTAATATTTTGATAAGAATCTAAAAATAATACATGATGAGTTGAAGTACCGGCAATGTTTAAAATTGCGATTTCATCGCTTTGCTTTAATTCTCTTTTTTCAATAGTTGCTTTGAATTGTACATAAGGCTCATATTCTTCTGGAAGGTCAGAATATTTGAATATGCCATCCAATGTTGCTAAAAACATAATTACACCTCTAATATATTTTAATTAATTTTATCTTGATAATCCTATATAAATATAATCACTAATTATTCGTATGGATACAAACAAAAAAAATAATTCATAAAAAAAAGGTTATCCAAAGATAACCGATACCCGAATTGTGTTTTCAATGCCTAAAAATAAAAAAATTAAAAGGATAAAAATCCTTTAAATTTATTTAGCGTTTTCACCTAATGCTTTTGCAAGAGCAGGAGTTGCATCAATTCTTTGAGCATCAAATGTTAACTCTTCTGGGGATAAGCCCATAGCTAATCCGTATAATTGAGCTAAGTGGAATACAGGAAGTGCAAAGTCAGTTCCGTATTTTTCATTAACTTCAACTTGTCCTTGGTCAAATTGTAAGTGACAGAATGGACATACGTTAACAATTGCATCTACTCCAGCTTCGGTCATGTGATCAAGTTTTTCTTTGGTGAAACTAGTAGTTACATCAAGGTCTCTGGATCTTAAACCTCCACCTGCACCACAGCACATCATTTTGTCTTTGTAATCTACAGATTTAGCACCGGTAATTTCAACGAGGTCATCTAAGATAGATGGGTTTTCTGCGTTGTCTTCGATACCGATTTCATCAGTAGGTTTTAAGAAGTGGCAGCCGTAGTGTACTGCAACATTTAAGTCTAAAGGTTTTTCAATTAATGAAGCTAATTTTTCAAATCCTACATCGTCTCTTAAGATTTGAGCAAAGTGTTTTACGTTGGTAGTTCCTTTGAATTCTCTTCCAACTTCTGCTAAGTTAGCGTTGATTTTTGCTTTTTTGTCTTCATCTTCTTTTAACATGTGGTTACATTCGAATAATGAACCGAAACATCCGTTACATTCGGTCATGATGTCAGCACCCATGTCTTCAGCAATAGTTAAGTTACGAGCTGCAATGGTAGCCCAGGTTTCTTCATCAAAAGAACCAAATACACCAGGAGCAGGACAACAAGATGCTCCTTCCATATCTTTTAATTCAATATCTAAAGCTTCAAATAATTTTCTGGTAGCTTTTTCAACACCAGGATAACGGTTGTTCATGATACAACCTAAGAAGTATGCAATTTCCATATTATAACTCTCCTAATAAATTTATTCTTTTAATCCACCGGTTGATTCATCGTAACCGATTAATTCGTCAAATCCAGTAAGTTTACAAATTTTTTGTACTTCTTCTAATGCTTCAGGATAAGCGTGAGTGGTTGGTGGAATTTCAGCAAGACCGATTTTAGCTCTTAAAGCTTTTGTAGCATCGTTGATTGGTACACCGTGACCGGTATTCATTACAAATACACCAGTCATTTTGTGAGGTTTTGCCATGTAACCAGCGTGAGCTGCAATGTTACGTGCTTTTTTGATAATTTCCACAATTTTAACACTTCTGAGACATCTTTCTTGGCAAGTGTAACAGGTAGTACACATCCATAAAGCGTCATCAGCAATAACTTCTTCTTTTAATCCTAATAAACATTTTCTGACAATTTGTCTTACTTTGTATGGAGTCCTTCTTCCAGATGGACAACTTCCACTACAAGTACCACATTGGAAACAGTGTTTAACAGTTTCGATTCCAGCATCGATGAACTCAGCAGTGAAATCTGGGTCACGATTACTATCATTTAATAATTCTTTATCAGTTAATAAAGTCATATTATCTCCTTTTGTATCTTTGTTTGATTTTTCTTCAACTTTTTGTTTAACATCCTCTTCAATAATCTCAATAGTCTCTTTGACTTTTTCTTTGATTTCATGAAGTTTTTCAACTTTTTCCTCTAAAGGATTTTCCTTTATTTCGGGAAGTTCCTCAACAACTTCTTCGTCTTCAGTTTCGATGTCACTCAAAGTTAAATCTTTTTTATCATCTTTTGGTTCTTCTTTTACTGTATTTTCTCTAGGAACAGTAGTTTTAGTACCAGAGACGACATCATCATTTACAACTTTTGAAGATGTAACTTCGACATCATCAGATGTGTTTGAAACATCAGTCTTGATGTCTTCTACATTTTTATTTTCTCCTTTAAATAGAGTTTTAAGACGATTTATAATAGACATTGAAAACACACCTCGGATAATCATTGGATAATTTCCTCAAATCCTTACTAATATTCTTTAAAGAAACATATATAAAGGTTACTAAAATTTTTGCTAATGTAATCCAAAAGATTACACCCTATAAAAAATTTTTATAAACCTAAAAAAAGAAAAAGTATACTATAACTAAAAAGGAACGACGCAAATGATAAAAAAATTCGAAATCAAATCACATGACGGACCTGGAAGAATTGGAAAAATCGATGAAAAACTGACTCCAAAAATATTCTATAGAAGCGATTTAAAAATCGCACCGAATGAAGGATCAGCATACAATATTGACCGAGAAATTGCAGAGTTCAATGTAAATGAAACTTTAAGATTGGCTGAAGAGAACGTGGATGATGCAGACATTGCAGTAATTCAGGGTTCCAAATACATTGATTTGAGAATTGAATGCATGAAAAGCCTGGAGGAAATTGGTTACAACGGATTTATTATTGCCAATGGAGATGCACTCCTAACAAATCCAAAAGAATTGGTTGAATTAGTCGTTTCACTTAAAAAAGAAGCACAAAAAACAAGTTATTTTATTTTTTCATTTGCAGAACTTTCATTCATGCCTATTTTAACATATATGGGAATCGATGGCTTTTTAGCTGATTCAACAAATTACTACAGTCATTTGAATGTTTTGCAAACACCAACAAAATCATACGATTTGAATACATATCCGATTTATGAAAATGTTTCTCAAAAACAGCTGGAGAAAATGAACATTGAGAATATGGAATTTGTGATAAAAGAAATCCATGCTCATATGAAAAATAATTCCCTGAGAAATCTGGTTGAAGAGAGATCAGGAACAACACCTCAAAACATTTCAACCCTAAAGATACTCGACAGGACACAAATGGACTATCTGCTTGAATACACTCAATTATTTTAAAATTTCAAAGGATTCGATAATATTTTTGAACTGCCTTTCGGATTCGCCTGAAACATCCAATGTCCTCAATTCGAAAATATAGATATCCCCATTCTCTATGAATACGTAAGTATGGATATCGAAATTGATTTCAGGAGTATCCATATTTGCATGCAATTTAATCGCATTCTTTTTGCTGATTTCAACAAAATCAGAAGCGATGATTACACCGCCATCATCTGAAATCGCATCCTCCATGAATATCTTATAGTCATCCAGATTGGTTGCAGTCGGAAACATCACAGCATTAATCAGATTATCAGAACCTTTGGACAATGTTGCAATACAATCAGGATTGGACAGGATATCTGCTTTTTCAACTTCCCATTCATCAGGATATTCAAAAGTGATTCTTCCAGTATTGAATGTCCTCATAGGTCATTCCTCTTTTTTAGATGTTACTTCAATAGTTTCAGGAGATTCCTCGATAGTGTCAATATATTTGGAGAAAGGTTCTGGAAGTTTTGGCATTACTTCTTTTAAGATTTCAGCTGCATCAAGCTCCAATGCCTGGCCTGAAAGTAACTGATTAACATCAAAGTCAAATTCAAACGGTTTTAGTAAATCCTCAGTAGGCACTCTCAGATTTATCTTGTTTTTGTTTAATATCATTTTAAGAGTGCTGGTATTTCTTATCTGCTCGTTCATGTCTTCAACAGTAGAATTAATATCATATGCAATAGCCTTGTTCTTCTCATTGACATCTTGTTTTGATTTTTCAATTGATTTTTCCAAATCCTTGACTAAAAGCGCATTTCTCCTATTGATATTATCACGAGCCTCGTCAATAACCACATTAATTGCATTGAGAATAGATTTATTGAGCTCCACATTATATGCCAAAATCATTTTATTCTTATAGTCAAGCTCTTTAAAAATAGCCACCCTTTCATCATCTATTCTGGTAATTTTCTTATTCAACTCATGAATCTCATCTTTAGCCTTTATGAGTTCTTCCTTATCTGTCAGCTGTTCTTTTAAAGAATCGACATCATCAAAAAAGGAACCTTTAAGTGTTTGAAGTTGATCCTGAAGATTGGCGATTTCATCATCCTTTTCCTGTATAATCTGATTAAATTCTTCAAGTTTTTCATCAGAAAACTGATTGTTCACCATATTTTCATATTCATCTCTTGCAAGAACCTTCACAAGTTCATTGTCTTCAAAAGGGTCTTCCTTCTTAAGGCTGACCTGTTTTTGCTTGGACTCTTTTTCAACTGTATTGCCATCTTTATCCTTACTATTATACTTTTTAGTATAAACTCTGACAGTTCTAAATTCATCACTTTCCATTATTGACACCACTCTATATTAATAAATAGATTAGTTTAATTTAAATAGTTAATTATTATTTACAGTAAAAAAAGAGGATGTGACACGAAGTCAGTATTTTTTTAATTTTATTTTGTTTATTTTTTCTTTAATTTTATATACTATGAAGTACAATCTTTTATTATAG
>NZ_CADCJB010000019.1 GCF_902801725.1 uncultured Methanobrevibacter sp.
TGGCGGTGACAGAAATACAGGTAAAATACACCACACTGCCGTAGCAGAGCTTAAAGAATTATTAGATTCATTCTGATTAGGTGTTATTTATGTCATACTCAAAAAAAGTTCAAGAAGCAAGAATGTCTTTCACTTTTGATGATTTTCTTTTAACTCCAAATGCAAGTTACGTTGAACCTAAGGATATCTGCACAGATATTAAACTAGGTAAAGGCATCAAACTGAATATTCCTGTTTTAAGTGCAGCTATGGATACTGTAACTGAAGCAGAGCTTGCAATTGCAATGGCACAGGAAGGTGGTGTCGGAGTCATTCACAGAAATCTTTCAAAAGAAAGGCAGGTTGAAGAAGTTAAAAAAGTAAAAAATGCTGAAGACTTGACAATTCGTGATGTTATAACAATTTCTCCGGATTCCACAATAGCTGAAGTTCAGGAAAAAATGAGAGATGAGTTAATCAGTGGTCTTCCTGTTGTTGAAGGTGATGAAATTATTGGAATTATCTCAAAAAGAGATATCAGACCAGTTTTAAAATCAGAACCTAATAAGACAGTTAAGGACATCATGACTTCCGATGTTGTCACAGTTGAAGAAGGGGTGTCTGCTGAAGAGGCATTGAACATCGCTTATGAAAACAAGGTCGAAAGGCTTCCTGTTGTCCATGACGGAAAACTTGTGGGAATCATTACAATCAAGGATATCCTTAACCAAGCCCAATACCCAAATGCGGCACGTGATAATAATGGAAACTATTTGGTTGCTGCTGCATGTGGACCATTTGACTTGGATAGAGCAATGGCACTTGATCAAGCAGGTGCGGATATCATTTCCATTGACTGTGCTCATGCTCACAACATGAATGTCGTCAAGTTTACAGAAACCATTAAAGATAATATTGATGCAGAATTATGTGTAGGTAATATTGCTACTGCTGAAGCTGCTGAAGATTTAATATCAATGGGTGTGGATGCACTTAAAGTCGGTATTGGTCCGGGTTCAATGTGTACTACCCGTATTGTGGCTGGTGTTGGTGTACCTCAGCTTACTGCAATTTCAGATGTTGCTGATACTGCTCGCGATGCTGGTATTCCAGTTATTGCTGATGGAGGTATCAGATATTCTGGTGATGTTGCAAAAGCTATTGGTGCCGGTGCAGATGCAGTTATGCTTGGAAACTTACTTGCAGCATCCTTTGAAGCTCCTGGTGAAATTGTTGTAATGAACGGTAAGCAATACAAAAAATACCGTGGAATGGGATCTATGGGTGCAATGACCAGCGAATATGATGGTGGAGCTGACAGATACTTCCAAGGTCAGAAAAGTAAAATGAACCACACAAAATATGTTCCTGAAGGAATTGAAGGTGCTGTACCTTATAGGGGAACTATTGCGGAAATTCTATTCCAGTTAGTTGGTGGTTTAAAATCCTCCATGGGTTATTGCGGTGCAAAGGATATTGCTGCAATGAAGGAAAAAGCAAGATTTGTTAGGATTACAAGCAGTGGTATTAAAGAATCCCACCCTCATGATTTGTTAATTACTAATGAAAGTCCTAATTATCCAACATTTGAATAGTTGGGTAATTTTTTTCATATTTTTAGATGAGATTATGGATATGGCATGAAGATTTATGGGTAATTAAAATTTCTCATCTAAATTATATTTTTTATCGTGTGTTAATTGTTTTTTCTTAGAAATGCTAATTTTTAGCAAACCTTTAAATATTAGTAAATACTATATTATTACATTAGATAATTTTATGATTATTTTAGATAATCTATGTAAATTGAAATAATTTGCATGTTTTAATTAAATTTTATTTATTACGGAGAGATATTAAATGGCAAGAACTAAAAAAGTTGGTATCACAGGAAGGTTTGGTGCAAGATACGGAAGAAAAGCAAAAAGATCTGTTAAAATCATCGAAGAAAACATGAAAAAAAATCATGTTTGTCCTAAATGTGATAGACCTTATGTAAAAAGACAAGCTGCTGGAATTTGGAAATGCAGAAAATGTGGTGCAGTATTCACTGGAGGAGCTTACGTTCCTGAAACTCCTATGGCAAAATCTGCAGCACGTAGTATCAGAGATATTCGTGTGGAGGAATAGACGTTGTATAGATGTCCACGTTGTGGAGCAGAAGTAGACCATAAAAGCTACATGGAAAATAAATGTCCTAAATGTAGATATAGGATTTTATTTAAAAATGTTCCAGAAACAACTAGAGTTATAAAAGCAAGATAATTTATCTGCTTTTAAATATTTTTTTACTATTTTTGATTTTATGTTAATTTCAACTTCTAGAAAACCTTCTCAAAAAACAAGGAAGTTCTGTAAGAATTTAGCACACTCAACAGGTTCAGTATCTGTTAATAGAGGAAAAATGAATATGCGTGAACTTCTTTTGAAGGCTTTGGAATTGGAAGAATTTAACTTGGCTGTCGTTAATGAAATTAAAGGAAATCCGAGTAAAGTCACATTCTATTCAAATAAAGGTGATGTTTTACTTGTAATTCTTATTGGAGCTTCACTTGAATATGATAAACTGAATATTGCTCCATCAAAATTGAAAATAGTTTCACAGGTTGAAAAGCTTGATGTCTTAGGTGAAATCCTCGACATTGAGTTGGTTGATAAAGCAGAAGATAATTATATTTTAATTTCCAGTGATAATGATTTGATAGCTAAAATTAATTTTGTTAATAAGTTCGGAGATAAAACCAACTTCCAGATTAACGTTAAAAAAATTTTAGAGGGTGCACATGAGTGAAAGTCCTCTAGAATCAGTCAAAAGTGATATAGCTATTGAATTTGATAACAGCCAACAGGCCAAAATAATTTATGATTCCATTATTTTGGAATTCGATACAGCTCCAGATTACAGGTCATCAATGACTATTGAGTTGGATGGATCTAAAATATTGATTAATATCGATGCTGAAGATTCCACATCCTTTAGAGCTTCTGTTAATTCTGCCATAAAGTGGATTAAATTGGCATTAGAAATAAATAATTTAACAAATTAATGTTCATATAATAATTAAAAATAAAATATAAGGTGATATTATGGAGATTCCTGAAAATATTCAACATCAATTAAATCAGTTTCAACAATTACAACAACAAGCTCAAGCTGTAACTATGCAAGTTCAAAATGTTGAAGTTCAAATTCAAGAAACTGAAAAAGCATTAGAAGAACTTAAAAAAACCGATGAATCAACTGAAGTATTTAAACAAGCAGGTACATTACTCATTAAAGTGGAGTACAAGGATGCTTTAGCTGATATGGAAGATAAATTAGAAACTCTTGAGTTAAGAAAACAAACCATGACCCGTCAAGAAGAAAGGGTTATGAAAAAACTCGAAGAGATGCAAGCAACTATTCAAACTGCTATGCAAGGAATGGGCCAATAGGCTTAATTCTTCATTTTCTTTTTTTTATAGATTTTTATGTCAAAGTTAAAGGTATTATCTAACGACGATTTGTCAACTATTTCTGACGCATTTGGTGAAATTCTGGAACAGGAAGTTTCAAAAGCTATTTCAACCAAGGAATTGGAAGATTTGGATTTGGATATTGTTCTTAATTATGAAAATGGACAGTTAGATGTTGATGTTGATGTTGGAGTTATCTTTGATGAGCTCTCAGAAATTACTCAAGACCAAATCTCCAAAGCTATTGATGAAGCCTATTTGAGGTTTGATTCATACATTGATGAGAATTTCAGGGTTTAATTATTTTTTTTCAATGTTGTGGTATTACTTTTTAATTATTTTTTACTAATTATGGTAATACTTTTTTATAAAAAAGTATTTATATGACAAAGTACTATCTTTAATTAAGTTTGAAGTGATATCAATAGCTTAGCAATATAAGGACAAACACGTAATACTATCTTTCAATTTCCCTCTTTAATCAACTTCAAACTTTTCACTTTATTTTTTTCAATTTGACTTTATCAAGCAAATTTTATTAATTTTTGATAGCTTTAGGTGCCCTTAAAAATTCAATTTCATTAATTATTGTATATTATTCATTACTGTGCATTTTTATATTAAATTTTTAAACAATTTATAAATTTAATTAATTTTTTAATATTTTTATTTATTCAATTTTACTTTAATTTTTTTAAACTTTAGTAACATTTATATACTATGTCAATTAATTTAATAAATAGAGGTTCATAACATATTTGTTATTTATCTAAATTGATCATTATTTTTATTCTCGAGATGGGTCGGAAAACATTTCGACCTTTCTCACCTCCTTGTGTGTAGTTTTAAAATATTAATACTTGTTTTGTCTAACTATAATTATGATTAAGAAAATACCCGTTATTGATTTAAAACAGCACCAGGCGGTAAGCGGAAAATCAGGTATGAGGGATACTTATCAGCCATTAAGAACTGTTTTCGCACCTTCTGCAAATCCTGTTGAAATAGCCCAGGGGTTAAAATTGAATGGGGCTGATGAGATGTACATTGCAGATTTGGATTTGATAGAATCAGAAGGCCACAATGTTTCAGACATTAAAATGGTTAATACTATTCTGCCGGTAATGTTTGATGGTGGTGTTAAAAATTGCGAATCATTCGAATTTTTCCTGGACTATGCATATAAAATAATTATTCCGACTGAAACCCTCGAAAGCATTGATGAAATGGAAAAAATCTTTGAAAAGTATCCTAAGGAAAGGATTGTCGTAAGCATAGATGTCAAGGATAATGAGCTCTTTTCAAAAAATTTGGATTTGACATTGGATGAATTTAAGAAAATCCTGAAGAGATTGGATCCTAATGAAATCATTATATTGGACATTACAGGTGTGGGCACTGAAAAAGGATACAACAAGGAACTTTTAAACAAGTTCGAAGATATGAAAGATAAGCTGATTATTGCGGGCGGTTTAAATAAGGAATCTCTTGGTGAGTTAGATTCCCAAGGCATAAAAAAAGTGTTGATAGGAACCAGCCTGCATTCCGGTGAAGTAAATCTTTTAGATTAATACACTTAAAATGAGATATGGGAATAGACAAGCTACAACGAATAATACTATTCCTACACCTAATTTTGTTTTACTTTCTTCAAGTGAACCGGAAATAACAAGTATAATTGCTAAAAATCCAAGGATTACTGGGAGAATATGTGAAAATAAAATTGTTCCATTTGCAGCCATTTTTAATCACTATTATAATTTATTAATTTTTAAATTATTTAAAGATAACTTAATTCTATTTTAATTATATGTATTTTTTACTTTAAATAAGTTTTTTATTCTATAAGTTATATACATTATAGCTATGAGGGGAAATATGCATCATCATCACAAAAAAGCAGGTCAGAATTTGGCTTTTGTTTTTTTTATGAACCTGACATTCAACATTATTGTGATTGTCGGAGGATTGGCCACTAACAGTATGGCAATCCTCGCAGATTGTATTCATGACTTGTCAGATACCATTTCAATCGCTTTGGCCTGGACATTGGAGAAGGTTTCCCAGAAAGATTCGAATGAAAAATATTCCTATGGTTATCAAAGGTTTTCCATTCTTGGGGCAGTAATAATTTCTGTTTTTGTCATAGTAATGGCTTTCGTAATACTTTCAGAGGCTATTCCACTGTTATTCTCTCCCGAAGATGTTGATGCTGAGGGCATGCTGCTTGTTGCAATTGTTGGAATAATTTTCAAATCCGTTTCAGTATATCGTTTGCACGGCGGTGAAACATTCAATGAAAAGGCAATTTTATTTCACCAGCTTGGAGATGTATTCGAATGGGTGGCAATTCTTGTATTGAGCATTGTGCTAATGTTTTGGAAGGGTGCTCCTTATTTGGATCCTTTCGTATCCATCGGAATAGCCTTGTGGCTGATATTTAATTTAGGCAGAAATCTCTATAAGTCCCTGGAGGTTCTGCTTCAAAAGACTCCTGATAATTTCGATATCGAAGAGTTCAAAAGTCAGATTATGGCAATCGATGGTATAATGGCCATTGAAAATTTTCATATATGGTCCCTTGATGGTATTGATTCAGTAATGACCTTGAAGGTTAAGGCAGACTTTGGAAAAAATGCTGAAGAAATTAAAGAAGAGATTCATGACATTTCAAAGGAATATCATATTGTAGACATTACAATAGAATTTGACTAAAAAAAATAATTGGAGATTTTTACGATGACACTTGTTGCTATTGGGCCGGTGACCAAGGATTTGGTTGTAATCGGAGATGAAAAGTCCTATAAGGTAGGTGGGGCGACATACTTTCAAAGTTTTGTTTTTGAGGAATTCTTTCCTGATTACCTGGCCATTGTAAACTGTTCTGATGAAGAATTAATTGAGGATTTCCCTGATTTGGCAAAAGTTGAAGTAATAAAGAAAGATGATACTCATTTTTTCATTAATCAATATCCTTTTAAGGAAAATAGGGATATAAGAAATCAATTCAGTAATTTTGCTGAAATTCCAATTTTAAAAGGTGATTTGGAGCCTATTCTTCCTGATGATATTGATGCTTTTATCATCAATCCTTTAAATCGCTATGATTTTCCTGCTGAAACGGTTGAATATCTGAAAAGTTTCAATGTTCCTATATTTTCATCAATACAGGGATTCCTAAGACTTCCGGACAAGCAAGTAAATGAAAGTTACACCATAAAATTAGATAACTTCGATGAGCTAAGCCATATTTTAGAGGGGTTTTCTGCAATATTTTTGGATGAGGCAGAAGCAAACATAATTGGTGACGGCTATGATGTGGATGAGGTGGTCATAACAGATGGAAGTCATGGATCCAGAATCATTTCAGATGGTGAAATGAAAATCGATGCAGTCCAATGTGAAAATGTGGTTGATACGACTGGGTGTGGAGATACATATATGGCAGCATATGTCTCACAAAAATTATTGAACAAATCAAGTAAAATTGCCGCAGAATTCGCATCTTTAATTGCAAGCAAGAAAATTCAAAAATCAGGACCTTATAACTCAAAATGATAATGCAAATTATGACGTTATGTTAATTGCTATTTTTTATTATTACTTATTGGTTTTTATAAGCAATTAATTAAATTTACATTATTTAGAAAACTTTATTAATATATATAATTATAATTATATATGGCTTTTAATTTTTTTTAAACACTACAAAGGGTCATCATGTTAAACAAATCATCTAATATAATCGAAAAGGAATTTAAAAATTTACGTAAGGAGCTTTTAGATTTAACTTTAAGAAATCAACTTCTTAATTTTAAAACTAGGGCAAAGACTATCACTATAGTAAATCAGTCTCCTGTAAATCTTTTTCAGACATTGGTTCTGCAGGAAAACAAAATGTATTTTGTAGCCAATAAAAAAGATAAGAAGGAAGACAAATCATCTGTCTGGGATCATATTCCATTTGATTTTTCAAAGTTTTCCGAGGGGGATAAGAAATTAGCTACAGATTTGACTCCTAAGGAGCTCCAAAAGAGATTATATTACATCAATAACCAGGCAAGAACAATGCTTCAGGAGCAGGGTTACAACATTTTATATTTGGCAATCGGATTTTTGCAGTGGAAGGATAAATCCAAACCAAGACAAAAGAACAATGCTCCCCTGGTGTTAATTCCAGTTGCAATGGAGAGAAAAAAGGTTGGAGAATCATTCAATCTTGAATGGACTGGAGAAGATATTCAAACTAACATTTCACTTAAAGCTAAATTGCTAGAAGCAGGAATAGAACTTCCGAATTTTGAATTTAAAAGGTATGGCGAAGTTGTTGATCATTACATTGCCAGCGTTCGCCGTGCCGTTTCAAGAATGGATGGATGGGAAGTTAACAGCAATGTCGCTTTAGGATTTTTCAGTTTCACAAAATTTGTAATGTATAACGATTTGAACCCGGAAGCATGGGCAGATAATGTTGACCTGACAAAAAATGAATTGATTCAGGCTATTTTCAATCCTGCCAAAAACGACCAGGAAGCTTTCAGGGAAGAGGACATTGATTCGCAGCTTGAATACCGTGAAATGTATCAGGTACTGGATGCCGATTCCTCTCAAATTGCTGCCATTCAGGACGTCAAGTCAGGGCGTAATTTGGTTGTGGAAGGTCCTCCGGGAACAGGTAAATCACAGACCATTGTAAATTTGATAGCAGAGCTGCTGGCTGAAGGCAAATCTGTTTTATTCGTATCGGAAAAGATGGCTGCATTGGATGTTGTAAAAGACAGATTAACAGGTGTGGGTTTGGGCAAGTTTGTTTTGGAGCTGCATTCCCATAAGACCAGACGTAAAAAATTTCTGAAAGATCTGCAGAAGGCAACCAATGTGAGGGCTCAGGAACCATTGAATATCGATCAGACCATTCGAAAGCTTGAGACTTTGCGACGTCAGCTTGATGATTATTCTCAGATTATTCATATGCCGTCATTTGCCGTTAATTTGTCTCCTTTCCAATTATATGGGATGAAGGAATCAGCAGATGATCACTTTTCAAGAAATAATGCCATCATGCCGTTAGTCAGATTCCAAAATCCAGAATCAATTTCATTAAAAGAATTGGATGACCTGAAAGTATCATTGGAAAACTTGGCAGAGCTTTATCAAACAATTTCCAAAGAGAATCCATGGAGTAAATGCGCTCCAAAGAGTCTGCTTCCGGCAGACTTGAGGGAAATTGAAATGCTGATTAATGATACGCTTCATGCCCTTGATAATTTCCTTGTTGAGAGAGGGAGAGTTTATGATATCTATGGAATCAAAAAGCCGGATACATTAAATGAGTTTCAAAATTCCCTTTCTGCTTTTGAAATCATCAAGTCCCAGAATGCCGAACTGATTGACGGAAGCATCCTGAAATCAGGTGCATGGAACACTAACAATGATGATGCATTTAGGTTAATACAGGAGCTTGAAAGGTATCAGAAATACTCTGGCATTTTAAATAAATTCAACCAAAGTATTTTTCAGGCTGATATTGATGGGCTGATATATGAGTTAAGAAATATTTCCAATAAAAAGTTCAGGTTCTTCAACAATAAGCAGCACATTGAACTTGTTGAGAGGTATTATGCCGTTCCGGTCACCGGCAGTGTTGAAGATATTATAAGGGATTTGCAGGAAGCAAAAGCCATTATCAAAATGAGAAATAATCTCGAAGCCAACAGAGCATTGGGTGAGAAATATTATGGTGCATATTGGCATTTAAATGCTAATCCAAATGATTTAAAGGCAATAGCCAGGTGGATGAATGAATTCACAGCGCTTGTTCGTGACGGAACATTTTCGGAAAATACCATTGACCTGATGAGCAAGGACATGTTTGACATTAACCCTGAAAGAGACCTTGCCGAATACATTGATTCAGGTGAGGAGTTTGTACGTGTTCTTACAAAGCTTAAGGATAAGTTGAATCCGAGAAGCAAGTTGATATTCAAAAGGGAAACAGGTGATGTAAGCTTTGAGGCATGGCAGGAGCAGCTATACAAATGGAGAGGTCAGCTTTCCAGTCTCCATTTATGGTCACAGTACTTGAATACCAAAAACGCTTTGAAAAGTTCAAATGCAGCAATGTTTGTAGATTCTATCGAAAAAAGGAACATCAAAAAGGATGATATTGAAGCATTGGTCGATGGAAACTTTGCAGACTCACTTTTAAACATATTATTTGTTGAAAATCAGGAACTGGCTACATTTATTGGAGAACTGCATGAAAATAGGATTAGGGAATTCAAGGATTTGGATAAGAAAATCCTTGTTCTAAACAGGAAAAGAATTTTCCACAAATTAAACAGCAACATTCCGAAGATATTCGGAGGAACAGAAAATCCTCAGGCAAAAATACTTGCAGGGGAATTTACAAGAAAAAGCGGACACATGCCAGTTAGAAAACTCCTAGAAAAAGCGGGAGGTATGATAAAACAGATCAAACCTTGTTTCATGATGAGTCCGTTGTCCATTGCACAGTATTTGGATCCTACTAATGAAGAACTGCAGTTTGATGTAGTTATCTTTGATGAAGCCAGTCAGGTAAAACCCGAAGATGCATTAGGTGCATTCATGAGGGGTAAAACTGCAGTTGTTATGGGAGACACTCAGCAATTGCCTCCTACATCATTTTTCGACCAGATGTCTGATGCAGACAGTGATGAGGAGGAAGCAACTTCT
This sequence comes from uncultured Methanobrevibacter sp., assembly GCF_902801725.1. Lineage (GTDB taxonomy): Archaea > Methanobacteriota > Methanobacteria > Methanobacteriales > Methanobacteriaceae > Methanocatella. The sequence goes on from NZ_CADCJB010000019.1 coordinate 10,153, forward strand.
CTTGATATGGAAAGTATCCTGCATTTGTGTAAGCTTTCATTCCCAGTTAAAATGCTTAAATGGCACTACAGGTCACGTCATGAGTCATTGATTGCAGTATCAAACAGGGAATTTTATGATGATGATTTGCTGGTATATCCTTCACCTTCACATTCAGATCCTGAATTGGGTTTAAAATTCCATTATAACCCTAATACGGCATATGATAGGGGTTCATCATCTGCAAATCCTCTTGAAGCAAAGGATGTTGTTGATGAAATTTTCAACCACTTTGAAAAGTATGGCGATACAAAAAGTTTGGGTGTCGGAACATTTTCCGTTGCACAGAAAAATGCAATTCTTGAGGAATTGGAGGTCAGGCGTAAGGAAAAACCTCAATATGAACCTCTATTCTCAGACAATAAGGATGAACATTTCTTCGTTAAAAACCTTGAAACTATCCAGGGGGATGAAAGGGATGTCATTTTAATCAGTGTAGGTTATGGTTTTGATAATGACAGAAAGATGTCACTCAATTTCGGTCCTCTAAACCAGGATGGTGGGGAAAGAAGGCTTAATGTATTGATTACCCGTGCAAGAGAAAAATGTGTTGTTTTCTCAAACTTCAAGGCATATGATATGAAATTAACCGCTAATCCTCCGTATGGTGTAAAGTCTTTGAAGGAATTTTTAGAATATGCTGAAAACTTAACTTTAGGAACTAATGGGCCTGAAATGCATACAAAAGAACCATTTGAAGATGCAATAGCCAGTTTCCTTGAAGAAAACGGGTATATTGTAGATAGACAAATTGGATGTGCAGGATTTAGGGTAGATTTGGCTATTGTTGATGATGAAAATCCTGGAAAATATATATTGGGAATAACAACCGACGGAAAAATGTATTCCTCAAGCAAAGTAGCTCGTGACAGGGACAGACTTCGTGAACAGGTACTGACAGGTCTTGGCTGGAAACTTTATCATTTGTGGTCAACAGATTGGTACAGAAATAGGGATTTGGGACGTAAGAAATTATTGGAATTTGTTGAAAAGTCCATTAAACAATCCCGCGAAGAAGAAAGGCGCAAATCAGAGGAAGCTAAAAAATTAGCAGAAAAACGCAGAATTGAAGCTGAAAAACAAGCTGAAGAATTGCGATTGGCTCGTGAAAGGGAAGAAGCTGAGAAAAAAGCTCAGGAAGAAGCTGATAATCAAGTGAATCCCGAAGATATTGGTCCAAGTGATTTTGTTGAAGTCGAAAAGGTGGATGATGGGGATGTTCTTGAAAAGCCTATCGATGTAAGTGAAATCAATCCGTCTGATTTCTTTGAAGATGATTCGATTGAAAATGAACCGGAAAAGACAATAAAAGAAGAAAAAACATCTGATGTTAAAGATGCTTCCGAGTTTGTTGTGGTTGAAGATGTTGAAGATAAATCAGAAAATACTAATGTTGAAGATGCTTCCGAGTTTGTTGTGGTTGAAGAGAAATCAGACTCCAATGTTGAATTGGATGATGCTTATGTAGAAAATGATTCGGAATTTGTTGTAGATATTCCAGAATCTGCCGATGACGATGTAAAATCTGTTGAAGATTCATTGGATGTAGAATCAGAACCGTTGGACGGCGATGTAAAATCTGTTGAAGATTCATCAGATGTTGATGTTGAATCAGATTCAGTGGGTGAGGGCGTAAAACCTGTTGGGGATTCATCAGATGTTAAAGTAGAATCGGAATCAACTGAAGATGATGATTCCGAGGTATGGGAATCAAAAGATGAAGATGTCTCTCAAAATGATGATGCAGAAGTTTGGGAGGATGATGAAGGAGTTTCTCCTGAAGACAATGCAGAAGTTTGGGAGGATGAAAAGGATTATTCTGATGAAGACCGTGGAAATAAGTTCAATCCTATAAAAGAAAAAATTAAATCATTATTTAAATCGGATGATACTGAAGAAAAAATGGACAAGAATCCTTTATTTTCAGGACTTAAATTTACAAAGGATTTAGGCGAAAATTCAGATTTGGAAAAGGAATTCGAGGAAACTGCAGAAAAAACTTCCAAAGAAGTAAAATCAGCAGATGATAATAAGGAAGATGTCGTTGATTTGGGTTCTGATGACGATTACATTTATGTCGACCACAGCCATGATGATGAACGTGTCCTTGAAGAGGAACCTGTCATATTGGAAGATTACGTTGAACATCAAAAAGAGAATTATGATGATTTTGCCGTTGATGATAATGACAATGGCAATGTTGAAATTAAAGAGGATGAAACTGTCTTTGAGGATGTTGAAGAGGAAGTCATTGAGCAGGATTCAGTACATGATGATTATGAATCTGTTCAGGAAGATACAGAAGAAATTAAGGAGTCCAAAACAGCTTCAAATGATGAAAATATAGAATTTAAAGATTCCATCAACTCCAATGCAGATGACTCCAAACACGAATCCGAAGTTGATTTGGGTTCTGATGATGATTACATTTATGTCGACCATAGCAATGATGAGCCAACAGATGATGCAGTAAATGAGGAAGTTGCTCTGGAAGAGGATTCTCAGCCAACTTCAAATAAAAAGAAAGAAAATGCCAAATCAAAAATGAAACATAAGTTTGATTCATTCATATCTGATGTTATTAACAATGCCGATTCTCAATTGGAACCTGAAGAAATTGAGGTTGTTCGCGGTGAAGTCATTGAAAAAGATAGCGAACCGTCATATAAACCAGTTCCTGAAGATGAATTTGCAGTTGAAGCAGAAATAGTCAACAGTGAAGAGGAATTGAATATTTTCAATGATGTGCTGCCTGATTTGGATAATGATGTTTCACCTGATGGCAATGAAGAGAATATCATTGAAAATTATGAAGATTTGGAAAGGCCAACTCCAAAAATTGATTTAGAAAATGAGGAACTGAATATCTTCAATGATAATCTGCCGGATATGGGAGAAGAGGATATTCACCGTGAAGCAAGGGATGTTGTTGACAAGGCAATGGACGAATTCATGGATGACTTGTTTGATGATAAGAAAGCATCAGATGAAGAAGTCATCGAAGACATTTCTGATAATGAAGAAAATGTTTGGGATAATGAAATCACTGAAGGGGATTCTGGCAAGACCAAGGAAGAATATGATGATGGCGTTACATATTATCAAGGTTCTAATGATATAAACAGCAAACTTAGAAAGAACAACCTTTACTATGATGAAGGAGAGAAGCACAGGTCAGTCAGAGATTCCATTCGGGGATTTAAAAAGGACATGAAATATATCAATAAATCCCTAAAGGAAATAGAAAATCCTACTCATGTTGATTATGTTTCTGTAGTTGACAGAACCGAAGAATATGATCCTAATGATTATTTGAACATGCCTAGTGATGATGATTCTCAATTGATTATTGAACGGGAAGAAAAATTGTCCTTTGCTGAAAAGGAAGAAAAAAGAATAGAAAAAGAAATGATGGCAGGGTCATTTGAAAATGAATTGGATGACGATGTCATTGTTACTGTCAATGATGAGAATAGAAGAGAAGAGTTAAGGGATCAAGCTTTGGAAAATATTATCCAATCTGCAAATGAAGATTACAAGGAAATAGAAAAGGAAAGATATCAAAGCAACAATAAATTAAAATCATTTGATGATAAAAAACTTCCTGGAAAAAGAAAAATGGAAGATACCATTGTCGATTATGTTGAAGCAACAGACATCGGATTAAGTTCCGCTGATGATTTGTATAAGAAACCATCCAGTGAAGTGGCAAAATCAATCAGCAATATTGTAGATGTGGAAGGACCTATCCACGTTAAGGAAGTGGTCAAAAGGGTTAGAGACAGCTGTAAAATTAATAGGGCAGGAGCTAACTTGAAAAAGACAGTCAATGCTGCAATCGATGAGGCTGAAAATTCAGGAAATATTATCAGAATTGGTGACTTCCTTTATGACGCATCCAATAATAATGTACTTATCAGAAAAAGAAACAAGCCTAATATAGACCTTATCAGTGATGAGGAGATATCTAAAAATATTGAAACAGTATTGCTTTACAAACATAACATGAGCACAAAGCAAATCGCTAAGGAAACTTCACGCAATTTCGGATTCAAATCTACATCTAAAAAGACTGCTGATAGGATTAACAGTGTTTTGGATTTGATGATTGCAAACAATAAAGTTAAAATAACCAATGATGTTGTTGAACTTATCTAAGGGGGATTAAATGTCTACAAAACTCAAATCTCCCGATGAATTGCCAAACAAGCCTGGTGTCTATATAATGAGAGATAAAACGGACACCATAATCTATATAGGCAAAGCAAAAAATCTTGTTAAAAGGGTTAAATCTTATTTTCGTGAAAAACTTGACAGGCCTAAAACTCAAATTTTAATGAGTCATTTTGATAGTCTGGAGTATATCGTAACCAATTCTGAAAAGGAAGCCCTAATTTTAGAAGCCACTTTGATTAAAAAGCATCGTCCCAGATATAATGTCCAATTGAAGGATGATAAGAGATATCCTTATGTAAAGATTACCTCTGAGAAGTTTCCGAGATTGGTCATTACAAGAAACGTTACGAAGGACGGAATATATTATGGGCCGTTTACTGATGTCGGTTCAGTCAAGCAGACTGTTAAATTTTTAAAGTCACTGTTTAAAATCAGAACCTGTCGCAATATGGATGGGCCATGTCTAAACTCACAGATTGACTTATGTTATGCTCCATGTGATGGGAAAATTTCCCAGGAGGAATATGGTGAAATCATTAATAAAATCGATTTGTTCTTCCAGGGAAAGTATTCTACCATAGTTAAAAATCTTAAGCGTGAAATGGCTGAAGCAGCAGCAAATGAGGAATATGAAAAGGCGGCTGTAATAAGGGACCAGATTTCATCAATCGAAGAGATTATGGAAAAGCAGTTTGTCGACTTGGTGGATGATGATTTGGACCAGGATGTAATAGCCATTGCCCAAGGCGAAAACGAGGTTGTGGTCATCATCATGCCGATTAGAAATGGTAAGATAGTTGGCCGTGATGACTTTTTGATGAGCGGTTCTCAATATGATTCATCATCTGAGATACTCTTTGCATTTATTCAACAGTATTATGGATACAATAGACATGTTCCAAAGCAGATTCTTCTGGATGAGGATATTGATGATAAGGAATTGCTTGAAGAGTGGTTGAGTGATTTAAGAGGTAATAAGGTGCATATTAAAGTTCCTCAAAAAGGTGTTAAGTTACGTTTGGTGAAAATGGCTCGCAAAAATGCCGAAATTATAAAGCATCAAAAGAAAAAGATGGAAAATGCACTGATAGAGCTTAAAAAATATCTCAAACTTGAAAAATTGCCTCGTGTGATGGAAGGATATGATATCAGTAACATTTCAGGTGAATTTGCGGTCGGTTCAAAGGTATCGTTTAAGGATGGAAAGCCTAACAAAAAAATGTATAAGCATTTCAGAATGGAAACTCCAGGACCTAATGACTTTGCAATGATGGAAGAGTTGCTGACTCGCAGATTAAAAATGATAGACAGAGATCCGGAACCTGACTTGATTGTAATTGATGGTGGTAAAGGACAGCTGGGTATGGCTTGCGGGGTTTTGGATAAATTGAATCTGACTCATATTCCAATAATTGGTCTTGCAAAAGAATTTGAAGAGATATATCTTCCAAATACCAAGCGTCCAATTATAATTCCTAAGAACAATAAGGCTCTTCACTTGCTTCAGCAAGTGCGTGATGAATCACATAGGTTTGCAATAACGTATCATAGAAAACTGCGCAGTAAGAATATTTCAGCTTCATCTCTTGACGATATCGCTGGAATTGGTAAAAAACGTAAAGTTGCTCTTTTAAAAGAGTTGGGAAGTATTGAAAATATTAAAAAAGCATCTGTGGAAGATTTAGCTAAAATAAAAGGCATGAATCAAAAAACGGCTGAAAATGTCTATAACTATTATCACTAAACTATTATCTATTTTTAGAAAATATGGCTTATTTTCCATTAAGTTTAAATATAAGAATTTTAATAATGTTTGTATAATAAATGTAAAAAAAGGTTTAAATTATGGTTAAATGTCCTCGATGTGGTTATGAAAATTCTCCTACATCTACATATTGTGATAACTGCTCATATCTTTTAACTGATCAAAACGGCAATCGCCTTAGCAGTACTAAAAGAACAAGCAGTTGGAATATGGGCCTAGCTAAAAAAATTGTTATTGTTTTGGGTATTGTTGTTGTAGCATTATTGCTATTCTCATTTATTTATAATGTGTCCCAACCTTCTCCTGAAGAAAATTTAAATGTTATTACAGACAATGGAAGTCTTAATCATTCTTCTTCTTATCCTTTCACAGCCGTTGTTAACTATGAAGGCAGTTGGTTTTCCAAAATGGGTGACCCAAATTACCTTTCGGAAGAGTCTGGAAACGGTCAAAAAAGAGTTATTTTAGACTGTGCATCCTGGGAAAGGGTGTATATTATGGCTCAAAAAGAAGATATGGGTGATGGTACTCTCACAATACAACTTTTAAAAGATGGTCAGGTTGTAGCTCAAAATTCAACTACAAATACAACTGGAAGTATTGAAATAAATTATAATAATTAAAAAATTATAATTCGTTTATTTTTGATTCAAGCAATTCCACTAGTTCATCGGTTTTGTAGAGACGGATTTCCTGTTCGTCTTTGCCTTTGAATATTTTGATAAATTTGATGAGATCATTGCATAACTGGTCATATTGAATGCTTAATGTATTGAAGTTAGACAATAGTCCAAATGCCTTTTCCTGGTCTAGTTTTGGATTGTCTTTCAATATTCTTTCAATATTTGCAAAATGAGTTTCAATCATTATTTTTTCTTGTTCTAAGCTATCTAAGTATTCTTGAATTTTATTTTCATTAGCCATTTTAATCACTTGTTTTAAATGTATAATGATTAAAATATAAATAGTTTCAGAAATAAAGATTTGTATATTATAAGGGGCATTAAGAATGATAAAAGTTGAAAATGTAAGCAAGGATTATGAACTTGATGATGGAACTAAAGTTAAAGCATTAAATGATGTTAGTTTTGAAGTTAAGGAAGGTGAAATTCTTGGAATCATGGGTAGAAGTGGTTCCGGTAAAACTACACTTTTAAGAGCTTTAAGAGGTGTTGAACATATTGATGCTGGAAGCATTACTGTAGGTAGCGACAGCGTAGATGCCGACTCTTCTCAATTTTATTATAATAATCTCAAAAAAGTAACTGCAATTCATCTTCAAAGGTCTTTTGGTCTTTGGCCGGATACTGTGCGTGAAAATGTCTTGAGAAAGTTATATGCACGCAGATATTTTGATGAGGGGGATACCAATTTCGAAGTTGCCGAAAGCGAGTTCGGTCAGGAAGCTGATGAAATATTGGAACTTGTCTCTTTAACTCACAAGGCAGACCATTATGCATCCGTTTTAAGCGGCGGTGAAAAGCAAAGACTAATTATGGCAAGACAACTTGCAAAACAGCCTAAGGCTTTACTTCTTGATGAACCTGCAACCATGGCATGCCCCAAAACAAAACAAGAAATTCTTGATGCGGTTAAAAAAATTAATGAAGAATTGAACATTACCGTTGTTGTTGTTTCTCACTTGCCTGATGTCCAGAAATATTTGGCTGACAGAGTTATTTTGCTTGAAGATGGTGAAATTGTTGATGAAGGAAGCCCTGATGAAATCTGCGACAAGTTTATGGAAGATATGGAGCCTATAGTGGACATTCAAAATATTGCTACTGATGAGGATGTTATTGAAGTAAAAGATGTTTTCAAGAGGTTCTACTTATTGACGGGTGGAGAAGTATTGCAAATTGAAGATATAAACTTCAAAGTGCAGAATGAAAATATTTTAAGTATTATCGGACCTAGTGGTGCTGGAAAAACTGTTCTTTTAAGAATGCTCGGCGGATTGGATGATCCTGATAAGGGTGAAGTGTTGTACGATGTGGATGGTAAATGGGAAGATATAGACATTCCCGGAATGGGACGTATGAAAATAAGGTCCAAATTAGGTTTCATGCACCAGGAATTCGCATTAAACCATTATGCAACTGTTTTGGATCAGTTGGCCGTTAGGTTAGGTTACAAAAATCAGGACATTATAAAAGAAGCTCAGGAAAGAGCTAAAAAAATAGGTCTCAGTGAAGAGTTACTGGACTCATTTTATTTGCTGACAGATTTACCTGAAATTGAAGCCAAGGAGCGTTTGATGCAGGTTGGTTTGGATCCTGAAATTCTCAATGACTTATTCCCAAAATTCCCCGAAACCGCAACCAGGGAAGCTGTCGAAGACATCTTCGAAAGCTTAAATCTGGATTTGGATATTCTGTATAGAAGGTCCTATGAATTGTCCGGTGGTCAAAAAGTGCGTGTAATGCTTGCATTAATTTTAATTTCAAGGCCAAAATTCTTACTTTTAGATGAACCATTTGGAGATTTAGATCCGGTTACCTTAAGAACTGTAACAAATTCCCTTAAGAAGATTTCAAAAACTTATGGAATTACAATTGTAATGATTTCCCACAATACAGACTTTATTAAGGAATTGAGTAACAGGGCAATCTTCATGGATGACGGAAAAATAATTGATGACAGTGAGGATATGGATAAGATTGTTGATAACTTCATTGATTTCTGTCATGCGGATTACCTGAAAGGGGATAAGTAGATGTTTGATGTGATAATGGTTCCTATTGATGGTTCTGATTATAGTTTTAAGGCAGCTGACTTTGCTATTGAAATTGCTCAAAAATTTTCTTCCAAGATTGCGGCAGTGCATGTTCTGGAGGAATTTTCATTCAATAGTTATGATTCAGAAGAAGATTCCGGTGATGCTCTTTTAGCTAAAGTTACCAAAAAGGCAAATGAAGTTGGTGTTGAAGTTGTTGAGCATTTGCTTACTGCAGATCCGTTAAGAGACATGAAATTCATCGCCGATCAAACCCGTGCAGATTTGATTGTCATTCATGCACATGGTGCTAATAACAACAGGTTCGTATCTTTTGATGAAAATGATGTTTCAGATACACAAATAGGTTCTGTTTCAGAAAGACTTCTACGGAATTCTGAAGTGCCTGTCTTACTTATCAAATAATTATTTCTTCTAATTCTTTTTTTTAATAATTGAATAGCTATATTTTAACTAAACTTTTAAATACTATAAAAAACTTAGTATTCATAACATAAACTGATTTAAGTTAAGGAGATTTTTTTTATGATTGTTAAAGATTGGTGCTCATTCTGCGGTGAATGTGCAGGAGTTTGTCCAAGAAATTTAATTCAAGTAAGAGAATACGCTTTAGTATTTAATGATGATGACTGTAGAGATTGTGACACTTGCATTAAAGCATGTCCAATTGACGCATTAGAAAAAGAGGACTGATTATTATGATTGAAACTGATGTTATTGTAGTAGGTTCAGGACCTGCAGGTTCTAGTGCAGCAAAACATGCTGCATTAGGTGGAGCAAAAGTTATTTTAATGGATAAGAAATCTGAAATTGGTTCACCAAAAAGATGTGCTGAAGGTGTTTCAATTCAAGGATTGGAAAAATTAGGTATTGAACCTTCACCTCGTTGGGTTACTAAGGAGATTGAAGGTGTAAGGATTCAGACACCTGACGGAACTGACGTATGGTTGACCAAAGATGAAGTATCATTGCCTGAAGCAGGATACATTCTAGAAAGAAAAGTATTCGATAAACATATGGCAATGGATGCGGCAAGAGCAGGCGCAGAAATCAAAATCAAAACCTTAGTAACAGGTGTTGAAAAAATCAATAACGGTTACATTGTTGAAACAGAATGTATGGGCGAAAAAATTGATTACAAATGTAAAATATTAATCGCCGCAGACGGTCCGGAAGGTCACGTTGCAAGATGGGCAGGATTAAGGCCTGCTGCAAAACCTAAAGAAATGGAATCCGGTATTCAGTATGAGATGTGTAACGTTGAATTCGAAAAACCGGGAATTATCGAATTTTACTTAGGATCATGTGCACCTGGAGGATATGTATGGATTTTCCCTAAAGGTGACGACATTGCAAATGTCGGTTTGGCCATTTTACCTCACAAAGCAGAAAAAACAGCAAAGGAGTACTTGGATGATTTTGTTGCAAATTCTCCTTACTTAAAAAATGCGCAAGCTGTTGAAATGAATGTGGGTGGAGACCCTGTAGGTGGAATGACTAAAAAACTTTATGATGATAATATAATGGTTGTTGGAGATGCTGCAGGTCAGGTAAACCCATTAACCGGTGGAGGAATTATTTCCGGTATGACTGGAGGAATGTGCGCTGGTCAAGTGGCTGCTTTGGCTATCAAGGAAGACTGTTCCAAAAAATTCTTGAAACAATATGACAAAATGGCTCATGAAGAATTAGACCATGAAATCAAAAGATACAAAAAGGTACAGGAATACTTGCTCACATTATCTGATGAAGAGCTTGACAGTATTGCTCACGCATTCCAAGGCGAAAGCTTTGAGAAAATTTCAACAACAGAAATAGTCAAAAAATTGATTAAAGTATCTCCAAAAGCTTTACTTAAATTAGGTAAATTTGTATAGGTGTTTTAATTGATTTTAATTACTGGTGGAGCAGGTTATATTGGGGCTCATACTAACAAAGCACTTCATAATGCAGGTTATGAGACTGTTGTAGTCGATAATCTATGTAAAGGTTATGAAAACTTTGTCAAATGGGGTAACTTTGAAAATTATGACTTCGGAAGTGCTGATTTAAGAGAAGTTTTTGAGAAATATGACATTGATGGAGTCATACATTTTGCAGCTTTTTCATCAGTAGCAGAATCTGTTGAAATGCCACAAAAATACTTTAAAAACAATTATAAAAATACATTAAATCTTTTAAAAATCATGAGAGAATTTGGCGTTGATAAATTCATTCTTTCATCAACTGCTGCTGTATATGGAAATCCTGAAAAGATTCCAATTACTGAAGATACTGATTTAAAACCAATCAATCCTTATGGACACTCCAAATTTATCACTGAAAAGGCTTTAGAAAGGGAAGCTGAAAAAGGTGATTTTAATTATGTATCTTTAAGATATTTCAATGCGGCGGGTTGTGATTTTGATTGTGAGGTCGGGGAACTGCATGACCCTGAAACTCACTTGATTCCATTGGTATTGGATGCTGCCATTGGCAAAAGAGATTGCATCTACATCTTTGGAGACGATTATGATACTCCAGATGGAACTTGCATCCGTGATTATATCCATGTAAACGATTTGGCTGATGCCCATATTAAGGCATATGAATATCTTTGCGAAAAAAATCAATCAAATATATTTAACCTGGGAAACGGCGAAGGTTATTCCGTTCGTGAAGTTATTGACATGTGCAAAAAGGTCACAGAGCGTGACTTTGAAGTCAAAATAGATGAGCGTCGTGAAGGTGATCCCGCTATTCTGATTGCAGATTCATCAAAAATCAATGAAGAATTGGGCTGGGAGCCTAAATATAATCTTGAAGAGATTGTTTCTTCAGCATGGAAATGGCATGAAAAAATAAATGGCGTTTAGGTAATCTTCATGGAAAATGAAACTAATGAGTCAAAAATTGATGTTCGAATAATCGTACAGAGTTTGGATGTTGCTCAAATGGTTTCAAAAGCTGTTAGCAACGTTCAACTAGAAAAGGATTATAATATTGTCGTTTCATCCATTATCCCTACAACCGAAGTAAATATAGTTAAAAAGGTAGCTAAAGGTGCTGACATAATACTTATTGGAAGTTACGGTAGGGATGAAACCTATAATATTCTTTTCAATGAATTAAAAACTGATTTTAACAATGTTGGATTGTTTGATTATAATAATATAATCATTGAAGACGAATCCATTGACTTTAATCTGGCTCAAAAGGAAATTTTAAATTCGATAATTAGGTCCACTTTATCTTATTCTCTAAATCTAATCAATATTCATTCCTTGGAAAATAAGCTGATGAAAGTAACTCATAATTATAATAGTCTTCTTGATGACTATAATCAGGTTTTAAAGGAAAATGAAGTTATTTCTCGTGAAAATAAAGAGTTGCTTGAAGATATTGATGAACTAAAATCCGAATTTTCATCATTTAAATTGCGTTACGAGGACATATATTCCCGTGAAATTCTTGAAATATTTGATTTGTCTGAATTGTGGCAGGAAACTTTTAGGCAGGAATTGACCAATGAGGAACAGGTTGTAATTGCTACAAATAAGTTTAAGCCTGATAATATTATTGTAGGTCAAGGTTATATTGCATCACAATCCAAGCAGGAAGCAATAGACTGGTTAAAAGTGATTAGAACTGCATTAATATTTATTGAAGAAAATAAAGATGATTTGAAGCAGGATTTGGATGATGTTAGTGAATCAAAACCTCCTGAAGTTAGGGATGATTATGATATTCCAAATTCATTTGAAAATTTTTGGGACTAGCTGACTTCAAAACAAATATTATTTTATACTAGTTTAAAGATAATTATAACTATACTATTTATAGGAGTTTGCATATGCAAGGTGAGATGGAAGATAAATGTGGTATTGTTGGAATTCATTCAAAAGATGAATCAAGAAATGTTGCATCCTTTGTTTATTATTGTTTATATGCTTTACAGCATAGAGGTCAGGAATCTGCAGGAATAGCTACTTTTAATCCTGATAAAGGTTTGAATTACTATTGTGGAATGGGTTTAATAACCGATGTTTTCAAAGATTATGAAATTCATAATTTAAAAGGCAATATGGCGATTGGTCATGTCAGGTATTCAACCACAGGCCAGTCAAAACTTGAAAATTCACAGCCTTTCGTCACTGATTTTGATGACGGATTTATAGCTATGGCTCACAATGGGGATATTGTCAATTCAGATGAGTTAAGGGGAGAACTTATATCAGAGGGTTATGATTTCAAATCAGACACTGATTCTGAAGTAATTTGTTACATGCTTAAAAAAGAGCATTATGATAACAATAAGGATATTCTCGATTCCATCGAATCCGTTTGTCAAAAGCTTGTAGGATCTTATGCATTGACTATTCTGGTTAATGGTGATTTGTATGGTGTACGTGATCCTATGGGAATCAAGCCTCTTGCAGTTGCAAAAAGGGATGATGATTTTATAATCGCTTCTGAAACTGTTGCCTTTGATGTAATCAATGCAAAATACATTAGAGATGTCGTGCCTGGTGAAGTTATTTTCTTTGAAAATGATGAAATCAAATCCCATATGCTTGAAAGCGCAGGCAAATGCAAACTTTCACATTGTATGTTTGAATATGTCTATTTTGCAAGACCTGACAGTACAATTGACGGTGTCAACGTTTATGAAACTAGGATGAATATAGGTCGCCAATTGCATGAACTATATCCTATCGATGCTGACGTAGTAATTCCTGTACCGGATTCTTCAATTCCGGCAGCTATCGGATATTCTAGAGCTTCAGGAATCCCATATGGTGAAGGATTGATTAAAAACAGATATGTTGGAAGGACTTTCATCATGCCAACTCAAGAAGAAAGAGAATTGGCCGTCAGACTCAAATTAAATCCTATCAAGGATGCCATAAAAGGTAAAAAGATAATATTGATAGATGACAGTATCGTTAGAGGAACCACTTCCAAGAAGTTGCTTGATCTTGTCAAAGAAGCGGAACCTGCTGAAATTCATTTCCTTGTAGGATGTCCACCTGTTATATCTCCATGTTATTATGGTGTGGCAATGGCAACCAAAAAAGAGTTAATTGCTGCTAATTATAGTGTTGAAGAAATTCAAGAACAATTGAACATTGATACTTTAGGTTACATCACTTTGCCTGCTTTGGTAAAGGCTATTGGAATGCCTAAAGAGAATTTGTGTTTGGGATGTATTAACGAGGAGTATCCTACAGAACTTCCTGAAGGTCTTGAAGCTGAAACCTATTATAAGCCTTAGATTTTTATGGTTGAACTATTAGCTCCAGCCGGAAATTTCATTTCTCTTCGGTCTGTACTGGAAAATGGTGCAGATGCAGTTTATTTTGGCCTTGATGATTATAATATGAGGGCCAATGCAAAAAATTTTTCTTTGGATGATTTAAGCAAGGTTTCACGAATAGCAAGTGAATATGGGGCTAAAACTTATTTATGCACTAATATTATTTTAAATGAACGTTTAGCCAATGAGCTGAACGGCAATTTGGAGTCTATTTCATCATCACAAATAGACGGACTTATTTTATCTGACATCGGTTTGATAGAGGATGTTGTATCTCATGGCCTTGAAGCGCATATCAGCGTTCAGGAAAATGTAACTAATTCCTACACTTTAAAAACCCTTAAGAAGCTGGGGGCCAAAAGGGCAATTTTGTCCCGTGAGCTGTCTCTGGCCGAAATTACTGAAATTACTAGAAAATCACCTATAGAAACTGAAATATTTGTTCATGGTGCAATTTGCATGGCAATTTCTGGGCGATGCTTTTTAAGTTATGGATTATATGGAAGAAGCGCTAACTGTGGTGATTGTCTGCAACCCTGTCGCAAAAACTGGACGTTGACATATGAGGAAGGTGATGACAATGTTGTCAATTTCTCTGATGTTGAGGATGAGACATTTGTTGTTACTGGAAGCGACGACGGAAGCTACAGGACAAACTTTTTTTCTCCAAAAGACATGTGCATGATTGAATACATTCCGGAGCTTATGAAAAGTGGTGTTGCATCATTTAAAATAGAAGGAAGAGCTCGCAGTCCTGATTATGGGGCGATGGTAACTGGAATTTATCGTGAAGCCATTGACTGCTATCAGGAAGATTCGATAAATTATAAAGTCAAGGATGAATGGATGGAAGAGCTGACAGCTGTTTTCAATAGAGGATTCGATACTAACTTTTATTTTAACACTCCATTTGAGACAAGTGAAGACAATCAGTCAAAATACATTAAAAAGGACATAGGTCAGGTTGTAAATTATTACAATAAGGTTGGAGCAGCGGAGCTGAGAATCTGGGATGATTTGAAGATAGGTGATAAGATAATCATTCAGGGTCAGACTACGGGTTCAATAACTCATACGATTGATTCCATGCAGATTGAAGGAAAATCTGTTGATAATGTTGGCAAAAATTCTAATGTTGCAGTGTTGATTCCTACAAAAGTCAGAAAAAATGATTTTGTCTATAAATTAATTGAAAGAGATGTTTTTAAGGATTAAATCATGAACAGACATATTATTGATGTCTTGGAGCCTTGAAATATGACAAATTCGGCACTATATTATAGATGTTTTATGATTTCCAATTGTAGCAATATTAATAAATTCTAAAATTATAATATTAGTATTGTCTATTGTTATAACTGTATGTGCAATAACATCTTCATTTTTAAGAATTAAAGATATGAGAGAATTAAATGATTAAAAAAATAGCTATTTATGGAAAGGGTGGAATAGGAAAGAGCACTACTGTAGCAAACTTGTCTGCTGTATGGGGAAGCGAAGGCCTTAACTGTATTGTAATCGGTTGCGATCCAAAAGCGGACACTACACGTACTTTATACGGTTCCAGAATACCGACTGTTGTCAACACTTTAAAGGACAATAAGTCTCCAACAAAGGATGATTTGGTTTTTAGAGGATTTAAGGATATTCAATGTGTTGAAAGCGGAGGCCCTGAACCTGGTGTCGGTTGTGCCGGCAGGGGCGTTATTGTAGCTATGAAGCGCCTTGAAAATCTGGGCATCTTTGATGAGGATTTGGATGTTGTTGTTTATGATGTTCTGGGTGATGTTGTTTGCGGCGGTTTTTCAGTGCCTCTTCGTGAAAAATATGCTGATGAAGTATTGATTGTTACTTCTGGTGAGTATATGGCATTATATGCAGCAAACAATATCGTTAGAGGTGTAAAAAAACTTAAAGGCAATCTGAGCGGTATTGTGTGCAACTGCAGAAATGTTGAACGTGAAGAAGAAATTGTCAATGACTTTGCTAAAAAAATAGGCACACATGTTATTGGTACAATTCATAGAAGCAATTTGATACAGGATGCTGAATTAGATGCAAAAACTGTTGTAGAAAAATACCCTGAAAGTGATGAAGCACAAGAATACCGTAACCTTGCTTCAAGCATTATGGCTAATGAAAACGTATCAACTCCAGAGCCAATGGGTGATGAGGAATTTGAGGAATTTTTTAAATCTTATATGTAGGTAATGATAAAGTAACTCATTTTAGTAGATATTGGTTTTAAAGGATATTATTGCGATACAAAAAACCAGCATGTAGATTATGGCAGTAGTTTGACAGGGATTGAAATGTATTCGACAAGATATTCATCTCCAATAGGAGAAATTTTGCTTTTAAGTGATGGGGAAAACCTTTGCGGACTTTCATTCAACAGTCAGAAAAGTGATGTCGATTCCATAGAGGATAACGATTTGGAAATTTTTAAAAAAGTCATCCGCTGGCTGGATGAGTATTTTGAAGGTCAAAATCCGAAAATTGATTTCAATCTGAAGGTTTCAGGAACTGATTTTAGAATGAGGGTATGGGAATTATTGTCCCAAATTCCATATGGCGAAACGGTAACTTACGGTGAAATTGCATCAAGGATTTCACCTACAATGTCAGCTCAGGCAGTAGGGGGTGCTGTTGGTGCAAATCCGATAGCCATTATAATTCCATGCCACAGGGTAATGGGAAAAGGTAATAAACTGACTGGGTATGCTGCAGGTATTGATAAAAAGGTTGAGCTACTAAAAATAGAAAACGGTGATGATTTTGCATGCTAAATCACGCATTGCTTTTTATGCGTCAGTATTTTTAATTTGCATTATTTTAAAGCTGTTTAAAAATGTCAGCAACAATTTAATAATTTCCATTGTAATTATTGCTGCTTTTTTAATGTTATTTAATTATATCTTCAGGAGTGAAGGTCCTAATTTTCTTAAAATTTCAATTATTGTATTTTCCTTCATTGGCCTTCCGCTGTTTTTGCTGTTCTATCTGGGAATTTTTAACTCTATTTCCAATCCTTTAGGAAGAATTGCATTGGTTATATTTGTATTGCTTTTGGGAGTAATTGCAGTTATAACAATATTTAAACTTAATTATGTGGAAATAGCATATGATAGAATTGATGAGAAATGAACGCTGTAAAGATATTCATGAAATCCCCTTTTGATTTTTTTCATTACTTCTACCACTCGGATATGTTTGTATTCATGGAAAATAGGTAAATTATATTTAGAAAATTCAATAAATAGTCTAGTATGGATTTGCCGATAAATATTGTCATAGGTAATGTAATATCCTTGGTTGCAGGCATTTTCCTCATTTTGAGCATGTGGGTAAATGATGAAAAGCAGGCCTATAAGCACCAGTTTTTGAATGCATTCATCCTGATGATTTCATCTGTGTTTTTCTTATCATGGACAGGCGTTGTCACTATGGCCATTGCAGCTTCAAGAAATGCCATGGTATATTATGATAGATTAACGTTCAATTGGGCTGTTGTTTTCATTATCGTTTCGATAGTGATTGGGCTTTTGGTAAATACTATGGGATTTGTAGGCATATTGCCTATAATTGCAATAGTTCAGATCACATTATGCAACTACTATTTAAAGACAATCAAATCAATAAAGACAGGTTTTATTGTTAACAGTGCAATTTACATTATCTACTTTGTGGCGATTTATGATTTTTCTTCGGCAATAATTGAGAGCATCACTGCAATGGTTGGTGTTGTTGCTTTGGCTAAATTGGTATTTTTCAAATCTCCAAAACAGTTGGAGTAAAATATATTCGGAAGGTTTGATTATGAAAAAGCTTGTCATTTTTGATTTTGATGGAACATTATTCGATTCGGTTGATGATGTTGTAATATGTTTTAATGAGGCATTGTCTATGCATAATTTTCCTACTTTGACTAAAAAGGAATATCTAGAAGTATTGGGTGGGAATATTGATGAAGTTGTCTCTCTGATTTTGAAGGATAGGAATTCTAAGGAAAATATGGGACTGATTAAGGAGACATATGGCGAACTGTATTCTAATTCGGATAAGAGAAATACCCTTCCGTTTCCGAATTCAGGGGATGTTTTAAGGAAACTTCAGGAGAGAAACATTTTCATTGCAATCAATTCAAACAGGTCAACAGATTCGATTAAATATTTTGTCAATGAATTCTTCTCTGATATTGATTTTGTGCTCATTGAAGGCCATAATCCTGAATATCCATCTAAGCCAAGTCCAATTGGTGTAGAAAATATTGTCAAAAAGGCAGGTGTAAGTTTGGATGAAGCAATCTATGTCGGTGACTCCAAAACGGATATTAAAACTGCAAAAAATGCAAAAATTGACTGTATACTGGTCAGTTGGGGATACGGCAGTGAAAATGATTTGAAAGATGACAGCGTTTTGGAGGTAATAGATGATATTAACCAGTTGTTGGATTTGGAATTTGCATAATTTTTTATCATTATTATCCTTCTAATTGCTTTAAATTAATATTTTAGATTAATTTTTTAATTAAATAATTTTTAACTGGTTTTAATTCATTTTTCACTGTTTTAAGATGCAAGTAATCACTTGCATGCGAAAAACTTTATATGTGGTGAGATTATATTAATATACTGTATGAGTATGTGATTTACTCAATGCATATTAAATATTTTGAGGTGAGAAAATGAGATTATCTAAAACATTTATCGTATTGCTAACAATATTTGCTGTTGTTGTTTCAGCTGGAATGGTCTGTGCAGAAGAAAATGTAGGTGATGTTGCTGACCCAGGTGTTCCTTACTATGAAGAAGGAACAACACCTTCTGATGATGATTTAGTACCTACCGATGATGCAGCAGTACCTACCGATGATGGAAACAGTACTGATGAAGGGGATATTGCTGATCCGGGAGTTCCTTACCATGCTGATGGAACAAATGCTACAGGCAACATAACTAATTCAACAATCGGAAACGCTACTAATGCTACTTCAGGTAACGTTACCAACGCCACTAATGCTACAGTAGGTCACAACTTATTAAGCACTGGTAATCCAATTTTAATCTTAATCGCTGTACTTGCTGTTCTCGGTGGAGGAATGGTCATTAGAAGAAAATAGGCAATTAATTCATTGCCTTTTTTATTATTTTTTTTAAAAGATACTTTTTTTAGATAAGATTATTTATTCTTAAAACAAATTTTATTTTATGTTATTTGTAAATTATCCGAAATGTTCAACCTGCAGAAAAGCTAAAAACTGGTTGGATGAACATGATATAGAATATGAGTCCAGACACATAATCGATGACAATCCTTCCGCTGATGAATTGCGTCAATGGTGGAATGCATCTGATTTGCCCCTTAAAAGATTTTTCAATACAAGTGGAATGAAATACAGGGAACTGAAACTGAAAGATAAACTTCCAGACATGTCTGAAGATGATCAATTGGATTTGTTAGCTACTGATGGGATGCTTGTAAAAAGACCTATTCTTATTGGAGACAATACCGTTCTTGTTGGTTTTAAGGTTAAGGAATGGGAAGAAAAATTATTGTGATTTGAGCATTTTGCACAAATCATTAATCATATTAAAATAGGGATAGCTAGAATTTTTTGATTTTAACCATTTTTTTTTTGGGAATGTGGGATATTTTGAGATTCGGAGGAAGGTGATAACTCAATGTTATCTCAAAAAATTCCATTATTGGAAATCCTATGAAATCGGTGGTTAATTATGAAGCTACTTTTGATGTAAAATTGCTATTTTTAAACGTGTTTTATCTGTTAACCTGTAGGCAAGGTTTGAAATCCTTTTCTTTAGCTGTGCAGGTATAGTAGCCTGTATATATTTGGGGAAAATTCTTCATTTTCATTCCAATTTTTTAATTAATTTATTTTTGCCATCTCCTAAATTTTGAAAGCCACATTATTGCAACTTTCAATACAGACTTATGCTAATTGCATATAAAAGCTTTTTGTAACCTTTTGGTCACCTCAATTAGCGAAAGGTTTATATATGATGACTGACAAGTCATAATAACCCATCTATTTTTAGGAGGTAAATGTTAATGGAAACTTTAAAGCACATTAAATCATGTCCTATAGAATTGGTTGTTAAATTGATCAATAAAAAATGGGTAATTCAGATAATTCGCGATTTATTCTTTGGTAAATCTCGTTTTCATGAATTTAAAGAAGATAAGCCGGATCTTTCGAATAAAGTTTTAAGCAACTGCTTGAAAGACATGGAGAAAAACGGCTTGATTCACAGAATTGCGGATAAATATGATAAAAAGAATGTACGATACATATTAACTGAAAAAGGCAAGTCATTGAACAAGGTTCTATATGAAATTGCCATGGTAACTGTAGATAGTGAAAATTATTCAGATAAGCTTGCAAACGACTTAAAAACAAGCTTCAAGGAAAACTTATTATAAGTATAAATGAAAAATATTTGGGTTTCGGTGTGGACCCTAAAAAATACTTTTTTTTAATTTAAGACATTTTCAACAAAATTATCCCTGATTTAAGCATTAACTTTAAAAAACAAAAGAATCTTAATTAATATTGTATAAATATTTTAGGGGACAAAATATTGCTAGATATAAAATTATTCAGAGAAAATCCGGAAATTATTATAGACTCTGAAAAGAAGAGATTTAGAGATACTGAAAATGTTGAAAAAGTCATTGAATATGACACCTTATGGAGAGAAGGTGAAAGGAAATTAAATTCCTTAAGGTCTGAAAAAAATAAATTGTCCAAATCATTTAAAAAAGCAAAAGAAGAAGGTAATTTGGATGAAGTAATTGCAAGATCAAAAGAAGTGGCAGCAGAAATCAAAGACCTCACTGCTAAAAATGCAGATTATCTTAAACTCAGAGATGATTACAGATATAAAGTTGGAAACATCATTGATGATGATGTTCCAATTTCAGACACAGAAGATGATAATGTAGTTGTTCGAACTTATGGGGAAATACCAGAACATGATTTTGAATTGTTAAACCATGTGGATTTAATTAAAAAAATTGATGGTGCAGACCTTGAAACTGCAGCAAGCATTGCAGGGGCTCGTTTTTACTATTTGAAAAGAGACATATTGCACTTGAATCTGGCATTAATTCAATTTGCGCTTTCAGA